>CALCGO010000493.1 GCA_937901055.1 uncultured Rhodobacterales bacterium | reverse complement strand
TAGTGGACCAGTTTTACGCCGCGATCTGGTCCCTTTTTACTCTGCGATTGACAGCTTCTAGAGGTGAGAATGGCCTCGAAGAAGGGACTGCGCCTGAAGCCTGCTCGAGGGCTCAATTGCCCAAGTATTGATCTTGGCCTGCCGCCATTATCCGACGCTGATCTGCGTAATCTAGATTTTGTAGTCCGCCACGCCGATATCATTGGGTATTCGTTCGTCGAAACCCCCGAAGATATACGCACCTTGGTTAACAAAATATCTTCGCGAAAGACAGACAAGCCGCTGCCAGGTCTAGTGCTTAAAATTGAGACCGGACTGGCGGTCCACAATCTCCCTCGGCTAATCGTCGAGGCTGGCAGCAAACTTCCCGTGGCCGTCATGATTGCACGCGGCGATCTCGCCGTTGAAATAGGGCTGGAACGTCTATCCGAAATCCAGGAAGAAATGTTGTGGCTCTGCGAGGCTGCTCATATCCCGGTGATTTGGGCCACGCAGGTGCTTGAAGGGTTGCTGAAAAACGGCCTTGCCACGCGGGCTGAAACGACCGATGCGGCGATGGGGCAGCGGGCGGAATGTGTAATGCTTAACAAAGGTAGGTATCAGGCGGAGGGCCTTGCCTTCCTAGGGCAGGTCCTGCTCCGAATGGACCGCCATCAAACAAAGAAAACCGCACAGTTAAGTCCACTTATGTCGTGGCAAGATAGCCAAAAACTTTAGGAACCACTGAAACCGCACCGTAAACGCTCAGGCAGACGGAACTTTTACTAAGCTAATTAACGGCCCATAGTGTGGCCGAATATTGCAAGAGGGCAGAATGCATATTTTTTCTTCACGTTCCGCAACCCATCGGAACATTCTGGCTCGCATCGGTTTGGGCAGCCTGCTGGCGATAATCACATCCACACCCGTCTTCGCTCAAGCGGGTCTTGTTCCAAATGGCACCGATCTATTGTCACCCAACTACGGCGCGCTCCCCGACTTTGGAAGCGGCCTACACGAACTGGAAAGCCTTGGCCTTCTGGGACTATTCGCCCTCGAGACCTTGTTAACGCTGGCACTAGCGGCCTCTATCGCCTTTCACCCTGTTCGCCGCCGCGCCCACAGGGATATCACAGACCTCGTATTGCCTCGCCTGTTTTTGCTCTACAGCCTGATCGGGATGGCCATCGGCTTCTTGGTCGTCCAGCACGGGTATTACATCGGTTTCGTTATCTTCGGCATTGGTGGCCTACTGAGGTTCCGCTCCTATATCGATGGCTCCTCCAACACGGTCGAGGCCATTCTCGTAACGCTGCTGGGTTTATGTATCGGACTTAACTTGCCAATCATGGCACTGCTTATCACCATCGGCGCATGGATCGTGATCTACGCGACCGGCAGGACCGACGGCTACGAAATCAAACTAACCTGCACTACATCAGTCGTGCTTGCCGATCAACTCGACCTTCTAGCCTCACACATCGACGGGCTGGGCTGGCATCTGGTTTCCATCAAGCGTCCCTTCGAAAAGCCGTCTGCGACAGTAGTATTCCAGGCACAAAGTACCGAAGGCCTGCTCGCCGTAGAACGGGAATTAGCCAAGATACTCGATGCTGACTTGGTAAGATGGAAATTGAGAACCTGAGACCGCATGAGGGCCCGAACCTGCATTGCGCCGCAACTCGCCTTCTCTTTTGCAAAAATAC
>CALCGO010000492.1 GCA_937901055.1 uncultured Rhodobacterales bacterium | reverse complement strand
GTGCCGCCAGTCCGTTATGATACTTCGCAGGGTGAAGCCCGCCATCGGTATTATAGACGACACCGCCAAAGAACCGCCGTGATCCGGTTTCGGCTGCTTGGTCCGCTTGTGGGACCATGAACCCTTCAACCCCACACGCGGATTGCAGGCTTTCAAGTTGGCGCTGCATATCGTCGTAGTGGGCGGGCCGCAGTGCACCGCGAAACCGCCCATTGCGTTCAAGTTCCGCCTCGATCCCTTCGGTTTTCAAAAAGCCATCAAGATAGTCAACAAATCCGATGCTCTCGCGGACAATGTCGTTCGTCCGGTCTTGTCCGTATTTTGCCCGTAGGCCATCAATACCCAGCTTGTGAAAACTCGGACCGATCATTCCGCCATTACGTGTACTCGCCCCTTCACCAAGTTGCCCTGCCTCAAACACGATCACAGATAGTCCTGCTCGGGCCAGAACCAGTGCCGTGTTCAGGCCCGTAAAGCCTGCGCCGACAACTGCTACGTCTACCTTTGCCGGCTGATCGGTAGGGATTTCAGGCGGACGAGGCGCATCAAGCCACCAATACGGAGTATTTTGAGTTTGCGATAACATAGTGCCCTCCAGTCACGGATATCTCGCCACTCCGTTACGCGGGTGTCAATCAAAATGCACAGGGTGTCATTAATGTTGAACGTATAAATGCTGGCATTGTTGCGGCGATCGCGGTATTTCCGAAACAACAAATTATGCGAAGGACATTTTATGGATAACGACCGGATTTTTGTCGGCGGCGGCGGTACCGACTACGCTGACCCACAAAACTTGATTTTGAAATACGCAAACCGCCACGGCCTGATCGCAGGCGCGACGGGTACTGGCAAAACCGTCACATTGCAAATTCTGGCAGAAAGCTTTTCAAAACAGGGTGTTCCGGTATTTTTGTCCGACGTGAAAGGCGACTTATCCGGTCTGGCCGTCCCCGGTTCCGCAAGCCACAAATTGCACGACAAACTTGTTTCGCGTGCCAGCACAATTGGTTTCGACGATTATGGGTACGAGGATTTCCCCGTCATTTTTTGGGACATGTTCGGCGAAAAAGGACATCCGGTTCGCACGACAATCTCGGAGATGGGTCCCTTGTTGCTGCCCCGCCTTCTCGAGTTAACCGATGCACAGGAAGGCGTTCTGAACATCGCTTTTCGTATGGCAGATGAAAACGGAATGCTGCTGCTAGACCTCAAAGATCTACAGTCGCTTCTTGTTTGGTTGGGTGAGAACTCCGACGATTTAACGCTTCGGTATGGCAATATATCGAAGGCTTCGATCGGGGCGATCCAGCGCCGTTTGATCGTTTTGGAAAATCAGGGCGCGCTACAGTTCTTTGGTGAACCAGCACTTAATCTTGACGACATGATTGCCAATACCCCCAGCGGGCAAGGCCGTGTTAACATCCTTGCTGCCGATCGCCTGATGCAATCCCCGCGCCTCTATGCGACATTCCTGTTGTGGATGCTTTCCGAGCTTTTCGAGAACCTCCCTGAAGTCGGTGATCCTGACAAACCGAAATTTGTTTTCTTCTTTGACGAGGCGCATCTGTTATTTGACGACGCACCCAAAGCGCTGATTGACAAGGTGGAACAGGTTGCGCGTCTTATCCGCTCCAAGGGAGTTGGAGTGTTTTTCATCACGCAGAACCCAGACGATGTGCCTTCCGATATTCTCGGTCAACTCGGTAATCGGTTCCAGCACGCACTTCGGGCCTTTACGCCGCGTGACCAAAAAGCATTGAGAGCGGCGGCTGAAACCTTTCGCCCCAATCCTGCTTTTAACACCGTAGAAGCAATTCGCGACGTTGGTGTGGGGGAGGCCGTGGTCTCCACCCTTGTGAAAAAAGGTGTGCCATCGATGGTCGAACGCACATTAATCCGCCCGCCATCGTCCAGACTTGGAGCTATTTCCGATACCGAACGGGCGGCCGTGATTGCCAAATCACCTTTGGCAGGCCTGTACGAAGCTAAAATTGATCGGGAGTCCGCCTTCGAAATATTAAGGCGCAAAGCAGAAACTGCGAGCGAGCTGGAGGAACAAGAAGATGAACCTGCAGGCCGCGAGTATTCCAACGCAAGGCGATATGGCACCGGCACGACGTATACGCGGCCCACTGCCAAGCGCAGTTCTCGCGGTGA
>CALCGO010000491.1 GCA_937901055.1 uncultured Rhodobacterales bacterium | reverse complement strand
ACTTCTCGGCCAACACAATGTGCCAGCTGTTTCTGGACATATACAAAGCAATTGGCCTCAAGGACGCGTCCAGTCACTCAGGCCGCAGAACTTACATTACGCGATTGGCCAACAAGGGTGTAGGCGTGCGCTTGCTTGCAGCCCTCGCCGGTCATTCGCATATATCCACAACACAGAGATACATCGACGTGAACTCTGAGCAGTTGAGCGAAGCTGTGGAGCTGCTGTAGTGAACGGACAACTGCGGACCTTCGGGGACTGCGCGGCGAAGGTCCGGTTCGAGCCATCTGGCTATTAAGGCAGCTTCATCTCGCTGTAATCGCCACGCACATAAAGCGTGACGGTCACGTCTTGCCCATCGCGGTTGCGCCAGAACCAGCCTACTTCGCAGCCGACACAGGATTATGCGCATCGAGCCTCTCTGACTCAAAATGCAATTCTTTGGCTCCTTCGATAGAAATTTTCGATTGTCCGAGCCTTGGGTGCAGTTTGCTCGCCAAACCCCATGCACAGAACAGTCCGGCACCTCCTGCAATAAAAACTCCCGAAATGGGCGCGACGAGCAATACAAGCCAAGCAGCACCGGGGGTCACGATGCCCGAAACATCGCGAAAACTGGCGTAGATGGCGGACATCTCGGTGCGTTCGGATGGTTTGACGGCGAGAAGGAACGGCAGGCCACCGGAGACATCCAGAAGGATCAAGAAGAACGATCCCATCATCAGACAAAACACCGCCGCAAGAGGGACTTGATACAACAGACCTGCCAACAGAAACAAGAGCCCAGACATCAAAAACCCAGTTCTGACCGCTGTTCGCACGGATTTACGCTGCATAAAGCGCAGCATCATGGGTGTCAGAAACAGGGCTCCATTTGATATAGAAAGCGCAATCCCGCCCAGCTGTTCACTCAGCCCGTTTTGAACTGCAAAAATTGGAAAATACACAACGTAGACCCACCATCCGCAGGAGCGGATCACCGCAAACAGCCAACCTGCGATCAACCGTGGCTGCGCAAAGAAGCGATGAAAGAATGCAAAAGGGTTGGTCGGACCTTGCCTGCTTTTCGCAATCAGTTTTCCGTTTCCAAGGCGCATGGCAAGAAACGTTAGCAGCATCGCGATGGCCGCCACAGCCGCGATACCGAAGGGCGCAAATGCCCACCAACTGTAAAGATAAACACCCAATGCAGGGCCTATGGTCCAACCCAACGCGCTGTAGAACAGACGTGATGTCTCTAGCTGGCCAAGATCCACCTTTGACACGTAGTCCAGAACATAGGCGTTGAAACACACAAAAGTCGTCACTGTCGCAACGGCCGTCAACGCAAGACCTGCTATCACAGTATTTGGGGTTTCAAGCGTTGCCAGCAGTGCACCTGTGGAAAACATCAAGGTCCCGATCGCGTAAATCCATCGTCTGGGAATGAGACGTATGAAATAGGGTACCAACAAACCCACAAATAACGAAATCAACCCAATGACAAAATAGACTTCCGAGACGACGACGGCATCCTGAAGCGCATTGTAGATCAGGAGCGGGAAAACCGAAATAAGAATGCCTCGGGCAATCGCTTCTATTCCAGCCAGAACAGCAAACCCACGCACGCTGGGTGCTGGAGCATGACGCAGCCATTCTGGAATTCGCCGTTCGTGCATGAGGAAAGCTCGCTTAATTTCAAAGCCAGCCTGCATAATCATGATCAAACTGCTTGACCAGTAGCGACCCGATGTCGTTTTCGCTGCCTTTCTCTAGAATAGGTGCGTTTGGATAACAGGCCGGCAAACGATTGTGGATTAGCCGCGCATCGCCGAACCGGGCATTAACGCAAGCGCTACTATACAGATATGAACTAATAGGTGGGCGCGCATTGCTGCGATCCGTGATAGAATACACCGCGTCTGAAAGAGTTTACGTCGGTAGCTGTTGGGCCCTGCATAAAGCTGCCTAAACGCCTAGAATAGCAATCAGTCCTTGCTCTGACAGCTTACCCTTCTCCACCAGTTCAAGGGCTTTGAGGCGTACGTTTGGCGCAACACTGTAGGTGTCTTGGTATGTGCCAATTGCGGCAAGGGCGGACTTTTCTGACAAAACTCCTCTACCCAGCATTTCCAACGCTTTTAAGCTGGCTTGCGTGTTCTTGTCGTTTGTATCGCTGC
>CALCGO010000490.1 GCA_937901055.1 uncultured Rhodobacterales bacterium | reverse complement strand
GATATCGCGCCTGCGCGCAGACATTTCCCTGATTTCTACTGCCGCCGTTGACTTGGGAAGCACCTTCAGCCGGGATCAGAATGTTGTGCGCGTGAAACAAATGATGATCAAGTCGTCGGCGAAATCCTATCTGACAGTCACAAAGAACAAGTTCCGCTCCTCTGCGCTGTATTACGTGGCCGCCCTGCAAGATTTCGACGCTGTCATTACAAACCCAGGTCTGCCTGAGGAAATTTCAGTGGAACTCAAGGACGCTTCGATACCAGTTCTCAATGCCCTTCCCAACGCGGAAACGAGCGACGGAAGCACGAAGCAACAATCCGAAATAGTTGGAGCGGGTGAGGCCTAGTCTCTCAGCTCACGATAGCAACACCAAAAAGGTCACGATAATGAATGATACTGACACCAAAAACTTCGAAATGTTTATTGACGGACGCTTCACGCAGGGTAGCAGCAGTGACCGGATGCCTGTCGAAAATCCGGCCGACGAACGCGTGATCGCCACGGTCTCTATGGGCACCCAAGACGATGCATTTGAAGCTCTCGACGCTGCGTCCAAAGCCAAGCGCGGCTGGGCCAACCTGCCCCCGATCGAGCGCGCGACTTTGGTTCGCAAACTCGCCACCGCGATCCGGCGCGATTCGAGCCAGTTGGCTACCACCATCGTCATGGAACAAGGGAAGCCACTTGACCAGGCTGAAGGGGAAGTTGCTGCAACGGCCACGTTCCTCGAATTTGCCGCCGAACAGGCCCGGCGTATTGAAGGCGAGCTTCTGATCTCGGACAAGCCAAACGAGGATATTTGGATCCGCCGTGCGCCTCACGGAGTCGTGGTCGCATTGACGGCCTGGAATTATCCTCTTGCCCTTGCTGGCCGAAAGATTGGTCCTGCCTTGGTGGCCGGCAATACGGTCGTCCTTAAGGGGCATGAAATCACCCCGCTGTCTGGACTTGAAATTGCTAGACTTGCGGCCGAAGTGGGCTTCCCAAATGGTGTTCTGAACGTCATCACCGGCGGCGGCCGAGATGTCGGCGAGGCACTGGTTAAGAGCCCGCTGACAAATCTGCTGACCATGACGGGCTCTGTTCGAGCCGGTAAGGAAATCTACGCTGCAGCGGCTCAGGACCTGAAGGTGCTCCGCCTGGAATTGGGCGGCAACGCACCGTTCATCGTGATGGGAGACGCAGATATCGAAAGGGCCGTCAGCGCGGCAATCGTGTCGCGTTTCACCAACTGCGGCCAGATCTGCACCTGCGCCGAACGCATCTACGTGCACAGCAGTGTTTTTGAGGAATTCACGGATCGCTTCGTCCGGGCAGCCAAGGCTTTGCGCCTTGATGACCCGATGCTGAGTCCGGACATGGGCCCAAAGATTTCCGCAGCCGAACTTGAGAAGGTCGAGCGACTTGTAGCGGCATCGGTGTCGCAAGGCGCCGAGATCGTCACAGGAGGAAAGCGTGCGGAAGCCTTTGGGTCGGGGCATTGGTACGAGCCGACCGTCATGCTAGCCAAAACCAATTGCGACGTGGTCTCTAATGAGGTGTTCGGACCTGTCGCACCAATCGTTTCCTTTGGCGATCTCGATGAGGTGGTTGCGGCGGCCAACTCGACCGAATTCGGACTCTCTGCCTATCTCTTCACCAACAACATGCGCAACACGATGCGGACCATCGGCGCTCTCGAGTTCGGCGAAATCTATGTCAACCGCGGTTGCGGTGAGCTGGTTCAAGGGTTCCACAATGGATGGAAGCATTCGGGCTTGGGGGGTGAAGACGGCAAGCACGGTTTCGAAGGCTACCAACGCAAGCAAACTGTGTATCTCGATTGGTCCTGAAGATGGTTCAACAAGCGCGCCCAGATTCTACTCTTGACCGCCGTGCGTCCTACGTTTTCAAGCGGCTAGCGCCATGACGCAGGCCAAAACCAAGGTCCTCTTCGTCGGAGCGCTTACGTACGACACGGTTTTCCGGGTTGACGATTTCTCTCAAGGGCCGGGCAAATATATGGCCGGAGAATCCACCATTAGTGCTTCTGGTATGGCCGCCAATGCGGCGACGGCAGCAGCGCGTCTTGGTGGGGATGTGGCGCTATGGGCCAGCGTGGGTGGCGATGCCATGGCGGGCGCACTGATCGCAGAAATTGAAGACGAAGGCGTCGATTGCGCCCACGTGCGACACGTTCCAGACGGTCGAAGCGCAAGCGCAACCATTGTCGTCGACGCCACAGGGGAACGTTGGGTCATCGTGGACTACGATAAAGTCACCCAGGGCGTACCCACCGAACAAGAAAAACCACCAATCGAACACTATGCGGCGGTTATGGCAGACGTGCGATGGCCCGGCGCCGCGATGGTCGCTCTAAGGACGGCGCGCGCGGCGGGCCGGCACGCGATTCTCGATGCAGATACTGCCCCGTTGTCCGTTTTGGAAAATCTCGCCCCGTGCGCATCGCACATCGTTGCATCCACACAAGGGGCTTCAATCCTGACCGGATCAGACGAACCCTTTGATGCGGCTCATAAGATCGCAAACCGATACGGGTGTTTTGTCTGCGTTACCAACGGCGCTGGAGGATCATTTTGGACGGAATCGCAGAGTTCGGAAGTCCATCACATTCATGCCCCCAGTGTAGAAGCTGTGGACACCAATGGAGCCGGAGACGTGTTTCACGGTGCATTTTCCCAGGCGCTTGCCGAGGGGAAAACACCCAAAGAGGCCATCCAGTTCGCGAGTAGCGCGGCGGCTCTCAAGTGCACTGTATTCGGCGGGTGCCTCGGCGCTCCACTGCGACAAGCGACCCTGAAAATGATGAATGCTACCTACCATGACCTCTGATGAACTTGTTGAAGCCTTGAAAAAGGTCCGGGTAATTCCGGTCATTGACCCCAAGTCGAAGGAAGAGTGTCTTTCGACTGTTTCGGCTCTGGTAGCGGGCGGCGCAACCGCAGTCGAGATCACGCTGCGGTCCGACGTTGCATATCTGGCTTTAGAGGCGGTAAGAGCGGCGCACCCCAAACTCATCATTGGCGCCGGAAGTGTCATGCTGCCCGAAACCTACGACAAAGCAAAAGCCTTAGG
>CALCGO010000489.1 GCA_937901055.1 uncultured Rhodobacterales bacterium | reverse complement strand
CAGCTAAGACAATGGGTTAGGAAGCATCTGAACTAGGTATCTAGGACAGCCCCTAGAAAAATATACTTCACGCCCAGCATCGTTCAATTCGGCTGCAATTTGTGAGCCCGATGATCCACCCCCGATGACCAGCACGGCCCCCTCGGCCAAGGCCTGCGCGTTCCGATAGGCGGTAGAATGCATTTGTGTGACCTCTGCCGCATCCGGCACGATAGGAGGTATGGAGGGCTTCTGAAACGGACCGGTGGCGCTAACCACATTGAGAGCATCAAATTCGCCATCCGACGTTTGCACGTGGAAACCAGCGCGACCCGCGTGCGGCGTTACCGCCTCGACGGTGATGCCGGTCCGCACAGGTGCGTCAATCATGCGGGCATAGTCTTCGAAATAGGTGGCAACGCTTTCCTTGTCGGCAAAGGCGTCGTCATCACACGAAAAGGCCATGCCCGGAAAACGGTCATGCCACGCCGGGCCGTTGGCGACCAAGGAGTCCCACCGCTCGGATCGCCAGCGTTCTGCAATGCGACCACGCTCAAGGACGACATGCTCAACACCTTGTTTTCGCAGGTGTTCACTGGTGGCAACGCCGCCTTGGCCCGCGCCGATAACAAGAGTGTTGATCTTTTCCATAGCAACGCCTTTTCTGTTTCAACCTGACGACTAACGCAGGGCGTGCGGCGATACCAACCAATCATTTACGAAGCAGTGGTTTTGATTTGCCTAAGACAACTAAGTTTTTGACTAAGCAACGGTAAGTTATCGGTACACTTTCTTTTGTGCGAATGTGGCGGCACGCTGCATTCAAAGACGACTGTTGACTCGCCCGAGGAGAGACGCCCATGCCCAAAGATCATATCGATCCGATCACCGCTTTGCGTGACAACACCGCGGTTCCGTTTGAACGCGCCCGGGCTATGCCCACCGAGGTTTATACTTCACCCGATTTCGTCGAGGCAGAGCTGGAGCATATCTTTAGCAAAGACTGGTACTGCGTGGGGCGTGCGGACGCGCTTTCGGCGGCTGGTGACTATGTGTCTGCTGAACTGGCTGGCCAGCCGATCGTCGTGCTGCGCGACCGCGAAGGGACCTTGCGCGCCATGAGCAATGTCTGCCTGCACCGGATGTCGACCCTGCTGCACGGACGCGGTAACGCCAAGACCATCGTATGCCCTTATCACGCTTGGACGTACAATCTGGATGGCAAGCTGCGCGGCGCGCCAGCGATGACGCAGAACGAAGGGTTTTGCAAAGACCATTACAAGTTGCCACAGGTGCGGTGCGAAGAATGGCTCGGCTGGGTTTTTGTTGGCCTTGATACCGACGCGGCACCGGTTGCCGATCAACTGTCGGAGGTCGCTGAGATGATCTCGGGTTATGATATGGCCAATTATTCCGAGTCGTTTTACGAGGAACACGTCTGGGACACCAACTGGAAAGTGTTGGCTGAGAATTTTATGGAAAGCTACCACCTGCCTGTCTGCCATGCAGGCACGATTGGCGGGTTGTCCAAGCTGGAAGACATGATCTGCCCACCCGGGCGTACGGCCTTTAACTACCACACGATCCTCAAGGATGAATCCCTGCGTATCGCCATGGCGCACCCAACAAAGAATGACCGATTGAAGGGCGAGGAGCGGCGAACAACCTATCTGCTAGCGCTCTATCCAAGCTTGATGATCACGCTCACGCCGGGCTATTTTTGGTACATATCGTTGCACCCCAAGGGCCCCGGACAGGTGCACATCAGGTTTGGTGGTGGCATGTCCAATGATTTCGCCGATGATCCTGACACGGACGAAAATTTCGCCCAACTCAAGACCCTGCTCGACGACGTAAATATCGAGGATCGTGGCTGCACGGAAAAGGTCTTTCGTGGCCTGTGTTCAGATGCGGCAACCCCCGGCCACCTGAGCCATCTGGAGCGTCCGAACTATGATTTCGCGCAATACCTGATGGCAAAAATCGACGCGGGACAAGGAACCTGACATGGCACACACACGCATTCGCCCCTTTAACACCCGCGAGACCTATCCAGAGCAGGCATTGGACAATGATCTGTGTCAGGCAGTCGTCACGCACGGGGGCAAGACAGTCTGGATGCGGGGCCAATGCCCGCAAAACCTCGACGATGCCGTCAATCTCGACAGCCACGATCCCGTCGAGCAGACCCATAAGGTCATGCAGAACATCCGCCAGTTGATCAAAGAAGCGGGTGGACAGATGGAGCATCTGGTCAAGGTGGTCGTCTATATTACGGACGTGCGTCACCGCGAGGCAGTCTATCGCACGATGGGCGAATATATTCAGGGCGTGCATCCGGTCTCCACCGGTTTGGTGGTGCAGGCGCTCGCCCGGCCCGAATGGCTGGTGGAGATTGATGCCACCGCTGTGATCCCGGATTAAGCCGATGACATTTTCCCTTGTCGCGCGCTGCGCAGAAACCGGCATTTTCGGTATGGCAATCTCCTCGTCATCTCCGGCAGTAGCCGCGCGCTGTGCCTATGCCCGTGCAGGCGTGGGTGCTGTGGCCAGCCAGAATATCACCGACCCCACCTTGGGGCCGAAAACACTGGATGCAATGGAGCAGGGCTTGTCTGCGCTGGAGGCCGTAAGTGCCGTAGTGGCCGAGGCCGCGCATGTGCAATACCGTCAGATCATGGCGATTGACGCGGCGGGGCGCACGTCCATCCATTCAGGCGCAAACGTGCTCGGCAACTGGAACGAAGCACAGGGTCGCGATGTCGCCTCGGGCGGGAACCTGCTGGACAACGACCGCGTCCCCGCTGCCATCGTCGCAGGGTTTGAGACGGCGACGGGCCATCTGGGTGATCGATTGATTGCGGCGATGAGCGCAGGCCTTGCCGCTGGCGGCGAAGCCGGACCGGTCCATTCAGCGGGCCTTTTGCTGGTGGATAAGGTGTCATGGCCGGTGGCCGAACTTCGTTGTGACTGGACCGAAGGCTGCCCCATCGAGGCGATTGCTACGGCTTGGACGGTCTACAAACCACAACTCGATGACTACGTGCGCCGCGCGCTCGACCCATCACAAGCGCCGTCCTACGGCGTGCCGGGCGACCAGTAACATAATAAAAGTAACACAAAACAAATAAGGGAGGCAGCGATGGGCTATTTACAAGACAAACTTCAGGACGCCGCGGCTCTGCCTGCAGACCGCCCAATGGGTATGCCAGGGGCGTTTTACACCTCGCAGGAACAGTTCGAACATGAAGCGCGCACCGTATTGCGGAGCGGCTGGCACTGCCTTGGCCGCGAAGACGAGATTCCTGAAATGGGCGATTTTTTCACCGCACAACTCCTCAATGAGCCGCTGTTGGTGGTGCGCGGAGAGGAAGGCATCGTGCGGGTTATGGCAAATGTCTGCCGTCACCGCGGCATGCCGCTTGCAGCCGGCCGAGGGAACACCAAGCGTTTTGTGTGCAGCTATCACGCGTGGACTTATGGCCATGACGGGGCACTATTGCGTGCTCCGCGCATGCAGAACGCAGGCTTTGATGCCAAAGGCTGCAAGCTGCCTGAACACAAGGTTCAGCTTTGGAACGGGTTTATTTATGTGACCCTCGACCCCGATGAGCTGGACTTTGAACATCCCGAGCTGGATGCCTTGCTATCGCCCTATGAGACGGGATCTTTCCGGTTGGTACATATGGCCGAGGAAGAATGGCACACCAATTGGAAATGCCTCGTTGAGAATTTCATGGAAGGCTATCA
>CALCGO010000488.1 GCA_937901055.1 uncultured Rhodobacterales bacterium | reverse complement strand
TATGATGAACACGAGGTGAAAGCCTATGAGTGTGATGGATTGTCTGCCTATCGTTGCCCGCCGCTTATTGTGGTTCTGCCCTCAACGACTGAAGAAGTCGCAGCCGTCCTGAAAATCTGTCACAGCGAAGGTGTGCCTGTGGTTCCGCGTGGTTCTGGAACCTCGCTTGCAGGGGGCGCTTTGCCCACTGCGGATTCGGTTGTTCTGGGTGTTTCAAAGCTAAGTAAGGTGCTGGAAACAAACTACGATGATCGCTATATTCGCGTGCAATCGGGGCGTACGAACCTGTCTGTAACCGGCGCGGTTGAGGCGCTGGATTTCTTCTATGCACCTGACCCTTCCAGCCAGTTGGCCTGCGCGATTGCGGGTAACATCGCGATGAATTCCGGCGGGGCGCATTGTTTGAAATACGGCGTGACCACCAACAACTTGCTTGGCGTCAAAATGGTCACGATGGAGGGCGAGGTGCTGGACATAGGCGGTGCTCACCTCGATGCAGCCGGATATGACCTGTTAGGTCTGATCTGCGGTTCCGAAGGACAATTAGGTGTCGTGACAGAGGCAACTTTGCGAATCCTGCATAAACCCGAAGGCGCGCGGCCTGTTCTGATTGGCTATGACAGTAACGAGGTTGCTGGGGCGTGTGTCTCCGATATCATCAAGGCGGGCGTCTTACCCGTGGCGATAGAATTCATGGATCGCCCTGTTATTCGCGCCGCCGAAGCCTTCGTACATGCCGGCTACCCTGACGTTGAAGCGTTGTTGATCGTCGAAGTCGAGGGGTCAGAAACCGAAATTACCGAACAACTGGCCCTGATCACTGAAATCGCCAAACGCCATAACCCTGTGGAATTGCGCGAAAGTCAAAGCGCCGAGGAATCCGCCACCATCTGGAGAGGCCGTAAAGCAGCGTTTGGCGCGATGGGGCAAATCAACGATTATATGTGTCTGGATGGAACAATTCCGGTCAGCCAATTGCCGTTTGTTTTGGGTAGAATTACCGAGATGTCTGAAGAATACGGACTGGCCGTTGGCAATGTGTTTCACGCCGGTGATGGCAATATGCATCCACTGATTTTGTATGATGCCAACAAACCCGGGGACCTTGAGCTTTGCGAGAAAATGGGTGCCGATATCTTGAGGCTATGTGTCGAAGCAGGCGGCTGTCTTACTGGCGAACACGGTGTCGGTATTGAAAAACGTGACTTGATGAGCACGCAATACACGGACGCAGATATCGAAATACAGCTTGGCGTCAAAGACGTTTTCGATTCTGAATGGCTGCTAAACCCCGCCAAGGTTTTCCCGCTAGATTTGAGCGAAAGTCGCAGAACATGATGAACCCGACGACCGAATTAGAGCTGGCCGAAATCATAGCCTCGGCAACAGGCCCGTTGCAAATTGTTGGCGGTGACACACGCCAGATCGGCCACCCGGTCGCGGGCGAGACGCTTCATACATCCGGCCTTAACGGTATCACGCTCTATGAACCGGGGGCACTGACACTTGTCGCCAAGGCGGGCACACCGCTGATTGAAATCGAGGCCGCTTTAGCATCCGAAAACCAACGTCTACCGTTTGAGCCATCTGATATGCGCGGCCTTTTTGGTGCCACCGGACAATCCACCATAGGCGGCGTGGTTGCCACCAACGCGTCCGGTCCGCGCCGAATTCAGGCAGGGGCCTGTCGTGACAGCGTGATCGGGGTGCGGTTCGTTGACGGGCAAGGTCAAATCTTGAAAAACGGTGGGCGGGTGATGAAGAACGTCACCGGCTACGATCTTGTTAAGCTTATGACGGGCAGCCACGGCACCCTTGGCGTGCTAACCGAAATCAGCTTCAAGGTCCTGCCAGCCCCCGAAGCATCCGCGACCGTTGTAATTGATAGTCAATCCGCCGAGGAAGCTGTGGCGACAATGTCAGCAGCCCTTGGCTCGCCCTTCGATGTGAACGGCGCGGCACATGTTGCCGGCAAGACGGCTATTCGGGTTGAAGGGCTGGAAGGCTCCGTTACCTATCGCGCTGCGGAACTTGTGAAAAAGCTGGGCGGTTCGGTGACGGATTTCGACTGGACGGCTGTGCGGGATCTAACAGATTTCGCCAATCGCGAAGGTGATATCTGGAGGTTTTCAGTCAAACCCTCTGACGGTCCGAAACTGGGCGCTGCCCTTCGAAAGGCCGGTGCGTTCGATGTACAATTCGACTGGGGCGGTGGTCTGGTCTGGGCGCTGGCGCCCGAAGGGTCGAACCTGCGAACCGTGCTGGGCGGCATCGAGGGCAATGCCACATTGGTACGGGCGTCCCAAGCCTCGGCCAACCTGCCGGTGTTCCATCCCGAAAACAAAGCGATAGAATTTTTGAACGTGGGGCTTCGCGCCAAATTTGACCCGCGCAATATCCTCAACGCGGGGCGGATGGGCTGACATGCAGACGAATTTCACCGACGAGCAGATGAAAAACCCGGGCATCCAGCGGGCAAACGAGATTTTGCGTACTTGTGTTCACTGCGGTTTTTGCACTGCGACTTGCCCGACATATCAGGTATTGGGCGACGAGCTCGACAGCCCCCGCGGCCGCATTTACCTGATCAAGGATATGTTGGAAAACAACCGTACGCCGGACGCGAAAACCGTTCTGCATGTTGATCGCTGTCTGTCTTGCCTTGCGTGCATGTCCACGTGCCCGTCCGGCGTGCACTACATGCATCTGGTGGATCACGCGCGGGAATACATTAACGATAATTACAAACGCCCGCTGTTTGACCGTGCCATGCGGTTGGTGTTGTCCAAAATTCTGCCCTATCCAAACCGTTTCCGGTTGGCGATTTATGGCGCGTGGATGGCGAAACCGTTCAAATTCGCATTGCCAAAGATGCTGAAGTCGATGGTCGATTTTGCGCCCGCAACGATGCCTCCGCCCAGCCTGATGGACAAACCACAAGTTTTTCCCGCCCAAGTTGAACGCCGCAAGCGTGTGGTCTTGATGACAGGTTGTGCGCAACGGGCGCTCGATACCGACATTAACGAAGCGACCATTCGTCTACTAACCCGCCACGGCTGCGATGTAGTTATCCCGCAAGGGCAGGGCTGCTGCGGAGCGGTTACGCACCACATGGGCAAAACCGAAGATAGCCATAAATCTGCCGCCAAGAACATCAACAGCTGGATGGCGGAGGTCAAAGGCGAAGGCCTCGATGCGGTTATCATCAACACTTCTGGGTGTGGAACGACCGTTAAAGATTACGGGTTTATGTTCCGCAACGATCCGATGGCGAAAGATGCCGAAACGATCTCGGCGTTGGCCAAAGATATTACCGAAGTGATGGCGGATATCGGTCTTAACAAAGTTGAAAAACGTGACATCCGTGTGGCCTATCACGCCGCTTGTTCGTTGCAACACGGCCAGCAGATCAAACTTGCGCCGAAACGCTTGCTGGCACAGGCTGGCTTCACTGTGCTGGAACCAGAAGACCCCCACCTATGTTGTGGTTCAGCTGGGACATACAACCTGTTGCAGCCTGAAATCTCGGGGCAATTGAAGGCGCGTAAGGTGGCCACTCTGGAAGCTGTCGAGCCCGAGATTATTTCCGCAGGCAACATCGGTTGCATGATGCAAATCGGGTCGGGCACAGGGGTTCCCGTGGTACACACCGTTGAGTTGCTTGACTGGGCGACGGGCGGGCCGAAACCTGCGAAACTTGGATAATGCTGCCCGATTTTATCCAGTTCATAG
>CALCGO010000487.1 GCA_937901055.1 uncultured Rhodobacterales bacterium | reverse complement strand
TGGACCTCATCAAGGTCGAAGGTCTCCATCAGCCGCAGAACCTGGACATACTCGCGCCGGCCGGCTTTGAGCATCCGCGCCTCCATCAGACGGCGCAAGGTCTGGAACTCGGGTGGCAGTTCCCATTTTGCAAAGGGTGCGGCCTGATCGAGAGCGTTAATCTTCTTCTCGATCAAGGGAAGGTAATGCACGGGATCGAAGATCATGTCTTCGCGGTCGTAGCTGCGCGGATGCCGGGCGATGATCTCGCCGCTGCAGCCAATCACGACCTGATCGACATAGCCGCGGATCCAGACCTCCCGATGGCCATAGGCGACAGGCACCGAGTAGTCGTTGGTTTTGTACCGCACCAGCGACACCGAACTCACACGCCCGGTTACCTGATCACAGGCTTCGAAAGGGGCGGGTGGCAGGTCTGCCATGGCTGTAGCGCGTCAATCAGGGTGAGAGCAGCGCGACAAACAAGATGAGAATCCTTGGCCGCGACGGATGGAATGTGGACGGTTGATCTATCAGGGGCAAGAGGTTTGTCGCTGGTGATTGTCGCGGAGCGTCAATCAGTGGTGATCTCCGCCGGAGAGGTTTTTTGCTGCCGTAGCCCAGACCCTTTGGCCATTTCTGCAGCCTTCCGGCGATAGCTTTCGACATTCATCTCGAAGATTGTCGCATGGTGCACGAGCCTGTCCACGGCGGCCAGGGTCATGGCCGGGTCGGGGAAGATTGTGTTCCATGCGCCGAAGGGCTGGTTGGCGGTTATCAGCATGGACCTCCGTTCGTATCGCGCGCTGATCAACTCGAACAATACGCTGGTCTCGGCCTGATCCTTGGTGACATAGGCGATGTCATCGAGGATTAGCAGATGGAACTTATCGAGCTTTGCGATGGCGCTTTCCAGAACGAGATCGCGGCGCGCCTGTTGGAGTTTTTGAACCAGATCGGTGGTGCGGGTATAGAGCACGCGGTAGCCGTTCTCGACCAGCGCCAGTCCAATGGCGGAACTGAGATGGCTTTTGCCCACGCCTGGCGGGCCAAACAGCAGGATATTGCCACCCTTTCCGATCCAGCTGTCACCGGCTGTAATGGCTTTGATGTGTGCTTTGGACAGCATGGGCACGGCCGTGAAGTCGAAGGTCTCTAGCGTCTTGCCATGCAATAGGCGGGCCTGGGTAAGATGGCGTTCTATACGGCGGCGGTCGCGTTCTGCCAGTTCATGTTCCACTAGAGCATTGAGCAGGCGCGCGGCGGGCCATCCTTCTTTGTCGGCCTGTTCGGCGAAGCGTGGCCAGAGCGCCTTGATGGCTGGCAAGCGCAGCTCGTTCAGGGCAAGAGTGAGGCGAGCCGCGTCTATGTTAGACGAGTTCATGCTGCTGCCTCCTCTGTGACCAGCGTATTATTCAGAAGCTGGTTGTAGGACGACAGCTCCGGCAGGTGGACCGCAACCGCGGGCACGTTGTCCGGTGACGGTGCAAAGAGTGCGCGCAGGGCCGCGATGTCAGGCAGTCGTTGCTGGCGAAGGTCCTCTTCGAGTTGGGCTGCAAGTTCGGCCTCGCAGCCGCGGTCATGAGCCAGCGCCAAGAGGTCGACCGTTATGCGGCAGGCTTCCCTTTCGCCAACCGTTTCCAGCAGGACCGAGAACATGGTGCGGAAGGCCTGACGCGGGAACAGCTGGTCGCGGTAGACCAGCCCCATCAGCGCCATCGGCTTTTTCCGCAGCGAATGAATGACATGACGGTAATTGACCACGTGGCTGTGGCTGCCGCCTCGCGCTGCGCGCCCGCGAGACAGGGTCAGCAGGAAAGTAGCCCCGAGAAATAGATCGAGCCGGTCATCGAATAAGCGACCGCGAAGCTGATGACCAATCAGCCGGGATGGCACGGTGTAGAAAATCTTGCGCAGCAGGAAACCGCCCGAGGAGGTAACGCGCACCGTCACCTCTTCATAGTCAGTGGTTCGCCGGGTAGGCAACGGTTTGAGGCTGGCGCGTTCAACGTCGATGCGCTTGGCATTGCGGGCGTTGATTCGGCCTACGATCTCGTCGATGAAACGCCGGTAAGCCTGCAGGTCCTCGAAGTCTCGCGACCCGCGCATGATCAGCGCGTCCCCAATGGCGCGCTTCAGGTGGCCATGGGGGCCTTCGATAGAGCCGTTCTCATGGGCTACACCTTTGGTATTCCGCGAGGGCGTCATGCCATAATGTCGGCACAGCGCGTCAACGCGGTCGGTGAGGTCGGCCTGAGCAGATTGCTCCAAATTCTTGAACGCAGCCGAGAGGCTGTCGGTCCGGTGATCCTGCGGAACGCCGCCAAGCGACCAGAGGGCATTCTGCAACCCTTCGGCCAGCGCCACATAGCTCTCGCCACCGAGCACAACATGGGCATGCTCGAAGCCGGAATAGGCCAGCCGAAAGTGATACAGTCGGTGATCCAGCGGCTGTGCGGCGACCGTCACGCCAAGCTTACCCATGTTGGTGAAGTCCGACAGCCCCATCTTGCCCGGCACGTGGATCTGCCGAAAGATAACTTCCTGTTCGGGGCCGTGTTCGGCCCGCCACGCGCGTATCCGCCTCTCCAGCGTGCGCCGAATACCAGGGCTCAAATCGGGGTGTCGGCGCAGGAGTTCTTCGAAGATGGCGACCGACCGCAAACCGGGGGAGGACTGAAGCAGAGGAACCACCTCGGTGTCGAAGATATCCGTCAGCGGGTCTGGCCGCCGCCTGCCTCGCGAGTTCTTCCTCTGCGAAGGCAGGATCGGGTCGGATAGTAGGCGATAGCCGGTCGCTTGGCTGAACCCGGCCTTAACCGCGGCCACGGGAACACAATGGGTTTGTCTGAGCGTCATGAAGAGCCTCATCTGTTGATCGGTGACATGACGGCCCGGCATGGACGATCCCTCCAACGCGGAAAAATCGACCTGTACCCGAGCCGGCCACAACCGTCAGACCCACCCAATTTTGGGCGAAACGCGGGGTTGGAGGCTCTCCAGTCGGGCTACGCCCTCCCTACGATCCTCCAACCCCGCGTTCTCATCTTGATTGACGCTGGATTCTCATCCTGTTTGTCGCGCTGCACTGGAACGCGCAACGCCGCCGAAACGCAAGAATGCCCCCAGAGACCTCGCATTCTACATGACAGCCCTGGCCCGCCTCGGCGGATATCTGGACCGCAACAGCGACCCGCCCCCGGGTACAACCGTCATCTGGCGCGGATTCACCCGGTTGGCAGACCTCGACGAGGGATTCCGGGCAGCACAAACGGGACGAAAAATACTTGTGGGTAATTGAAAGTTGCTCGCACCGCTTACATCACAGACACTTATGGGTAACTGCTAGCTGCTCGCACCGCTTACGATTACGTTC
>CALCGO010000486.1 GCA_937901055.1 uncultured Rhodobacterales bacterium | reverse complement strand
TCAAACGCTTGGCGTGAGACCCCGCGTGCGCGGGCTTTTGCCCACAATGCATCGGCTGTGGTGTTTTGTGATGCAGCTATACCGTCCAAGCCACGGGCCAGTGATGCGTCGTTAATTGCCATACCAAATGTGCCAGCAGCGCGAATTTTCAGGCGGTCATTGATCAACTGATCAATTGCATCTTGCTGAATATTGCGGGATTGAACACCCAAGGCCCGCAGAAGTTTGACCCGTTCGCTTATGTCAAAATGTGTGATTATCGAGTCGTTGACCGCATAGGCCGCAGAATAGGGGTTTGCCGCAAGAGCCATCGGAGCCCAAGCGAAGAAAACCAACGTCAATGTCAGTACCCAATTCAAAATTTTACCCATTATCAAACCTCGTAATACACTTAGTATGCACATTGTGCGGCAGGCCATTCATTACTCGAACTTCCACCGAATCCTGCCAGCTGGACTTTCAGGTTGATATCCGTCGATGGCACCACGTTATTCGAAGATGTGAAGCGGCGCGAGAGGGAAAGCCCGATTTCTATGCATTCATTTCCATATGTTACACCCATTCCGGCTGAAACATCCTTATTTTCCAGCAAATCGCGTTTCCAGTCGAAATCAAGTGCCCAATTGTCGGCTACGCGGTACTGCGCATCAATCGTTCCTTCGCTTCGCTCGTCCGATGCCAACGCCAGAGTATCCGCTGCAAGGTAGACGAAAGTACCACCGACATCCCATTTGTCGAAAGACGTAGTAAACTGTGTTTCGCTGCGTTTGAAATCAAACTCATCGTCAAACAGGAAGCGCCCGATCACATTGAAATTCGGCGCAAATTCAAAGCTGACCACCCCGAGTATGTCTGACCGTGATCCGCCCAAAAGTGTGTCTTCGCCGAACAAATCAGAGGGTTCTGAGCGAATGACCAACCCTCCGGCAAGGCCGAGCGACCAGCCATCATTATCATAAACCGTATAGGTGGCCCCGATATTGGCGCGAAATCCTGTTTCTGTGACATCTCTTCCAGGGAAGCGATTAAGCTCGAAAAGATTCGTTTCGTCGAATTCTGCCTGTTGGCTATCTTCATTCGGAACGACGTCGTTGAGCGTTGGATCGGCCGTGAAAAGAAGCTGCACCACTGGCTCGAGGATATGCCGTGCGTTTTGCGTTGCTTTGGATAGTGGCCAACGGATATCGGCTCCGACAGAAGGATGAATGCTGAGCAAAGGCGTGTTGGGGAAATCCGTGCTATTCCAAACGCGATAAATGTCCGCATCAAGGTTAACGAAACCTGATGCCCGCAACCCCAACGGCAGTTCAACCGGGACGCGGTAATCCGCACCAGCCCCGATACGCAAGTAGTCTTCCCCAACGATGCGCGACAACCCAACAGTATTGAATTCATAGCCAAACTTACCCCCCAATACCGGGTCCGTGCGATAACCACGATAGCTGAACTCGGGAAGCACAAAGGGGATTGTGTCATTGTCTTCGTCATCACGAAGGCTATTCATTATCACGGCGGCCAGCGAAAAATAGTCACGATTTCGGTATCGGCTAAACTTCAGTTCACTTACGACCCGGTCAGTGTCGTCATAGTTATATTGGCGCATGAAACCGCTATCACTAAGGACCGTCCCGCTGAAATTCAATGTCACCTCGTCGAAGATATCGAAGCTACCGTCAATCGTTAGGAAGCCGCGCCCGAACTCACCGAATTCATCATTGATTGCGATTGCACCGAAGGTATCAAAGCCGCCGTTGGTAAAGCGTTGACGATATTCCGCGTCGATAACTGTCGCTCCGGTGAAATTCAGAGTTGGGGTTATTGTCGCATCCGCGTGATCGCCTAGCATGAGGTAGTAGGGCAGTTTTATGCCGTCCCCGAAGTATTCGGACGAAAGTATTACAGGGCTAAGAAACCCTGAGGCGCGGCGAACGGACGGGTCTGGTATCCGCATATAGGGCAGGTAAAATACGGGTAACCCGAATGCCTCGAATGTCGCACTGCGGAAGTGGATTTGCTTGCGTTCTTCGTCACGGATCACTTGACGTGCCCGTATTTGCCATACCGGCACGGGGCGTGATGCGCATACTTGGCAGGAGCTGGCAACGACGTTGTTCAAGGTATCAAACCGTCCCTCGCTGCGCTCGTATTCCGCGGCAACCAGTTGCAATTTGTCTGCGAGCAAAAGCTTCGCCCCTTGGATAAGGCCGTGTTGCAGGTCGTTGGAAAGTTCGGCGAAATCGGCCAATATTACCGTGCCACTTGGGTCTGTAATACTAAGCGGACCTTGTGCCGTTATCAGGCCACTGGTCGAGTTGTAAACGATGCTACTTGCATTAAGAACGGCATCACCGAAGAAAACCTGCACATGACCGGTCGCACTTAGTAACCCGTTGGTTTGATCGATATTGATCGTATCGGCCAGCAGGCTGACGGGATTATCGGATTGCGCATAGGTCAACTGCGGGACGAACGCTACGACAACCAGCAATGCCAAGCTGTTCAGTCGATGCCACATAAATAGTCTGAGATTTTCAAAACACCCTTGCATGAAATTCTAACCATCCTCCAGATGCAGTACAAACGCCAATGCAAAAAGAGCGGCGGCCATCGGAGGTGCCCACGTTGCAAGCAGTATCGGAACTTCTTGCGCCTGCCCGAGCGATTCGGCAACATTCTTGACGGCAAACATCAAGAAACCCGACAGAATCGCCAAAAGCGCCATGACCCCGACATTCCCGAACCTGATATGCTTTAAGGAAAACGCAGCGCCGATTAGCATCATAGCAATCAGCGTTAACGGGGTCGCGTATTGTGATTGCAAAAACACCTCATGACGCACAGCCGAGAAACCCGAAGCATTCAATTGATTGATGAACGCAGGGAGATTCCAGATGGAAATAGTTTTAGGGGCTGCAAAACTGCTGAGGATGCGGTCGCTCGTCAGATCAGTCGGCAATACGATTTCAGGGTAGGGACGGATGTCCGCTGTTTCAAATAAGTTCTTGTCCAAAAAACGCCATTGCGTTGCGGCAAACAGTTTCCAAGCTCCGGGCTGTAATTCGGCACGCGTTGCTTCAATGCGCCGCACGAGGTCGCCTTCGGTCGAAAACTCGTGAAAGCGCACCCCGTAAAGAATGTCTCCGTTGCGGCTGGAATTACGGGCCTGAATAATAAAATTACTGTTTTCACCAGTTTGACGAAGCCAGAGACCTTCGCGCGAAATCGACATTTGGTTGCCGCCCTGTCCTGTATATTCGGCGCGGATTTCGCTTGTCTTGCGAATGGTCGCGGCAAGGATCGGATTCCACGCCGCAATCGTTATCAAACCGATCAGAATTGTTACGATTGCCGGCGCCAACAATGTTTTCAAGGCAGACACACCCGAGGCGCGCACAATCACCAGTTCGCTTGATCGGGACATGCCAAGGAACGTGAACATACTGCCAAGTAACACAACTAGCGGAAAGACGGTCGATAGCGACTCGGGTAAACTCACGGAAATCAGTTGGATGTAGACCTTGGGCTCCACGCCTCGTTCAGAGAAGAACCGCATTACATCCGTGGTCACAAAAAGAAGCAGTACGGCAAGTAACGCTATCTGTACTCGTACGAGATTAAGGAAAAACTTTCGCGCAATGTAGTAATACAAAGTCATATCACGCCCCCACCGGAGATTGATACAACGTGCGTTTGACGCGGTTTTTTGTCAAAACAAACAGCGCGACAAACAAGCAAAGTAGTGGCGGGGCATACGACAGAAAGTAGATACTGGGGTTGGCGACAACCCATGTCTTGATCATCAACGTTGAACCAACGATGAATATGCCGGACCCGCCTGTCATCGCAATGCGAAAGCCAAGCCCCGTACGTTTATAGCTCGCGGTCATCAGCAATGCGAAAGCATAAATTGGCAAGACAAGCCCAAGCATCGGAAACGCCATTTTCATGTGCGCTTCGGCCAAATAAGTTGCTTCGCTGTAGGTTCCGCCATTCGCAATGATCTGTTTTGGGTCAAGTAACTCGGAAACAAAGTACTCCGTTGGCCTGATACTGCGGTCCTGCGGTTCCCCAATAATGCCACTCAAATCGAAGACGAATTGGTCAAACTCGATCGTATTCAGGTTCTTTTCAATCATCGAATACCTTTGCATTACGCCCTGATGCATCACCAATCGTAACTCTTCCCCGTCTTGAAGCAGCAACGCTTGTTTGGCGGAATAGGTAACGGGATTGATCGCATCACGTTGGTCGTTCAAGAACAAACCTTCGATTTCACCAGCCTTGCTGGATTCTTTGATATAGATGGTTACGCCGGTTGCAGGATGAATAAACTGCTTTTCGCGTAGTAGCGTTCCGATAAAATTTTGCCGAACCTCGGCAATCCGATTTGCGAGTTGCGTAGTGGATCGGGGCTGCAACACGAACAACAGCACGACCATCGTAAGCATGGCCAGAATTCCCACGGCGACCGTTGCGCGAATAATGCGCGTGGGGGAAAGACCGGATGACAGAACTACCACCATCTCGGACTCACCAAATAACCGGTTGATGCTGAACAGCGTTGACGCGAATACCGCGACAGGCAGCACAACGATCAACACGTTGGGCAGGACCAGCGTAGCGAATTCCAGAAAGATAACGCCGGACTCGCCATTATCGATAATGATTTCCATCAGCGGTAGCGTCTGTGCAAGCCAAATGATGCCCGTCAGGGCCAGCGCGAAAAAACCGAACGGCCCTAGCTGTGTAATAAACAAATATCGATCAAGCCGGTTCACAGATTCGGTCTACCCTTTATGTTTGGCGCA
>CALCGO010000485.1 GCA_937901055.1 uncultured Rhodobacterales bacterium | reverse complement strand
CGATGGGCTGCTCGATAAAATGGAAGGATGCGTAATGCGCGCTGTAATTTTTGACCTAGATGGAACGCTATGTGATTCCGCACCGGATCTACGAGCAACATCAAATGCGTTGTTGCGGTCTATGGGCTATCAACCTTTGTCGCTGGAGGTGATACGCTCGTTCATAGGCAACGGTGTTCCGACGCTCGTGAAGCGCGTGATGAAACATTCCGATATAGAATTTAGCGAAGAACGACATACCGAAATGACGGTGACGTTCGAGCGGCTTTATGCAGATAGCCCTGTTGCGAAAACGGTCCTGTATCCAGGTGTGCGTGACGCATTGGACCTGTTGAAGTCCCGCGGATATGTGATGGGCGTATGCACCAACAAAGTGCACGGGATCACATTGCAGGTGCTCGAAGGATTGAAAATTGATCAGTACTTTGATGCGGTTGTAGGCGGTGACAGCCTGCCGACTCGCAAACCGGACCCTGCGATGCTGCACGATTGTATCAAGCAATTGGGCACGAATGACGTGTGGTATGTGGGTGACAGCGAAGTGGATTCCGAAACCGCCATTGCCGCAGGGATCAAGTTTTCGCTGTTCACGAATGGCTATCGCAAAAGCCCCGTTAGCGAGATTGCACACACTACGCGGTTCAGCACATTCGCGGATTTGGCAGGGTTTTTGTCTGCGGTGAACGAGAAAACTGTAACGCTTTAGTGCCCATCTTTACACAAAGCGTGATCCGATAACGATTGGATCACGTAACAATCCTTGATGCTATCACCGTGACAACCCTCGGTGATCCGCATCAATTCAGCCTCTAGCCTTTGCAATTGGGTGATCCGTTCACGCGTGGCGGCGAGGTGGTCTTCGGCAATGCGGTTGGCATCCGCGCAAGGCTGTTCTGGATGGGCTGACAGGTCCAGCAACTCGCGGATCGCGTCAATTTTCAGGCCAAGATCACGGGCGTGTTTGATGAAGGTCAGCCGTTCCAGTTCGACAGTAGAATAGCGGCGCTGATTGCCCTCCGACCGCTCGGGTGCGGTGACCAGTTTCATCTGTTCATAATACCTGATCGTGGGGACTTTGACGCCGGTTTTGCGGGATAGCTCGCCGATGGATAACATTTGTCAAAAAACCTCTTGAAGCTCTAGTTGCTAGAGAGATTATATACTTGGGAAAGCTAAAGAAAGAGGATTCGAAAATGTCGGAATGTGGTTGTTCAGGCCCCCAAAAAACGTTCGATGGGATGTCGGTAGAGTATAAGCGGATATTGTGGGTCGTGATTGCCCTTAACGCCACGATGTTTTTTGTCGAGATGGCAGCGGGACAACTGGCTGGTTCGTAAGCCTTGCAAGCCGACGCGCTCGATTTTCTGGGCGACGCGTTAACCTACGGAATTTCGCTGGCAGCGATTGGTGCATCAGTGGCGGTGCGTACAAATGCGGCGTTGTTCAAGGCGTTTACATTGTTTGCGATGGGGCTTTGGGTGGCGGGATCCACCATTTGGCGTGTGTTTTACATCGGCGTGCCAGAGGCCGAGATAATGGGGATGGTCGGCTTTCTAGCTTTAGCAGCGAATGTGACATCAGTTCTGTTGTTAATGAAATACAAGGACGGAGATGCGAACGTGCGGTCCGTCTGGTTATGTTCGCGCAACGATGCGATTGGCAATGTCGCGGTGATGATCGCAGCACTGGGGGTCTGGGGCACGGCGAGTGGTTGGCCGGATTTGATTGTCGCTGGCGTTATGGCAGGGCTGTTCTTAACCAGCGCAACGCAAATCGTGCGGCAAGCCTTGGCCGAGAAAAAGAGCGGTGTGAGTTGTGAAATTACAGCTCCACACTCGCACTCAAACTCATAGTGTGTTTGTCGGTCTCGAAGTTTTTATACCAGTTCAACGTATCGCTTAGATCGACGACCGAACCGATAATCACTAGCGCGGGGCCAGGAAGATTGGCGGCTTCGGCCTTCTCGTACAGATTGGAAAGCGTGCCTTTAACGACCTGTTGGTTTGGCCGTGTTCCATTATCAACGATTGCGGCGGGGGTATTCGGGTCCACACCTCGACGGATGAACTCTTCGGTCAGAAAATCGAGCGAAGAGCGACCCATATAGATTGCTACTGTTTGGCCGGGTCGTGCCATGGTTTCCCAGTCCAGCGAAAGCACGCCGTCTTTGCCGTGTGCGGTAACGAAAACACAAGATTGCGCGTGATCGCGGTGCGTCAGTGGAATGCCTGCATAAGACGCGCAACCCGATGCCGCTGTGATGCCGGGGATTACTTGGAATGGTACATCGGCGGCTGCCAAGGTTTCCAATTCTTCGCCGCCGCGACCAAAGATAAACGGGTCACCGCCTTTGAGGCGTAAAACACGCTTACCTTCTTTGGCAAGTTTTACCATGAGGTCGGAGATTTCCTGCTGCTCCATCGCATGATCGTTTGGACGTTTGCCGACAAAAACTCGTTCGGCATCGCGCCGTACCAAATTTATGATGCCATCACCGATCAGCCGGTCGTAAAGCACCACGTCGGCGCGCTGCATCAGGTGTAGAGCGCGAAATGTTAGAAGGTCAGGATCGCCGGGGCCGGTGCCGACTAAATAGACCTCGCCAACTTTTTCAACGTCTTGGCCAAGGGCAGCAGCGTCCAACTCAATAAGGAATTGCTTTTTTGCCGCTTTCGGGTCGCCGGACAGGAATTTATCCGCAACGGGGCCGTCGATTGTGTTTTCCCAGAACATCCGGCGGGATTCCGGAGTTTTAAGCTTTGTCATTACCCGTTCGCGTAGCCGGCCTGAAAACGCCGCGAGCTTGCCATAGGCAGCGGGCAAAATCGCCTCGATGCGCGCGCGCAAAATGCGGGCAATGATCGGGGCGGCACCGCCAGAAGAAATCGCGATAACCAAAGGCGAGCGGTCGATGATCGAGGGGGTGATGAAATCACAATACTCGGTTACATCCGCAACATTGGCCAGCACGTGGTTGTGGTTGGCCATGTCATAAAGGTGGCGATCACGCTCTTCGTCTTCCGTCGCGCCGTACGCAACAGTGGCGCCGATAAAGTCGGGCAACTGCGGTGCGTCGGTGTGGTGCGTAAGCGAGGGATGGTTTTTCAGTTCACGAAACTCTTCGCCCAGCTTTTCAGCATAAACATGGACCATCGCGCCGGCATCGAGCGCACGCTCAACACGGCGAGCCGCGAGTGTGCCGCCGCCGTCGACGATGATTTTCTTGCCCTTTACATCAAGGAAAACGGGTAAGTGGTCCATAGTCGGGTCCTATTTATTCTCTTCAGCCCAAGCGAGCAGCGATTGTGCGAACTCGGTTGCTGTGTTCGGGTCGAGGTCAACCATTGTAAACCGTTTACGTTCCCGAAATGTCATCCGCAATACTTTCATGCCACCAAAGAGCGTCACATCTTTTAGTGTTGCCGTTTTATGGAACGGCAGTTCGAATTCCTTGATCAGGATTGCATCTTCACCCTCAGTCATACTTTGTCCCTCGCGTGAATACCGCTTCTAGACGCCATTCCCACTTTTTGGGAGTGTCGCGATAGTCCGGTTTGACGTCATATTCCATGAACATCACACCGGATTCACCGGCATGTGCAACAAGACGTTCTAATTGTGCAAAACTGTCCACCTCTGGGTGGCCGATGATTAGATCCGATAGCATTGCCATTATTAAGTACTCCCAATTCGTTTGTTAAACCTTACGCGATACATAATGCGGCGGCTATGGTTTCCAACCTCGGATGGGTCGAATGCGGTGCGGTTATGTAGCGCGTTGTTGTTAAATACACCTTGGCCGGGTTTTAGCTTGGCTTCCAGCATTAGCGGATCGCCCTCGACCAACAGGTTTTGCAGAAAGGCAACGGCCTCACGCGTTGTCGGATCATCCCGCCATTCAATGGATCGGGTTCGCGCGGTATAGCGCATAATCAGGCTATTGCCCTCGACCCAGAATACCGGCCCGATTGACGCCGGGCGTAAAGTGCCATCTTCTTCGTGTGTTTCGGGGATGGTCATCGCTTGCGAGTGCATAAGCGCCGTTATGAATTCAGGGTTTTCGTCACGGAGCCGAATATATGCAACGTCATTGTCCAGTATTTGGTTCACTCCGCCAGCCATCGCATCTTGTACGCAATGCAGGATGAACCCGCGGATCGTGTTGTCGGGCGCGTTATAATACCCATCGGTATGCCAGTTCAGCGCCTTGCGAGAATACGGAATGAAACCGCGCTGGCTAGGGCGATTTGAAACCGTCAATGCTACGATAGCCGCTTCACCTTTTGAACGGTGTCCCTCCGGATCACCCAACCCGAGCTGTTCAGCCATCGCCCGCAAATTACCCCGCAATATCGAATCGGCAGATTCCGGCGGCGTTGAATAAAGGGCGATATTTGTGTCGCGGCATTGCGCCAAAATCGCTTCAATTTCCGAATCAAGCATATTCATCGGGTCCGAAATCTCGACAAAGCCTGCGGCAAGTGCGCGCTTTCCTGCCGAAAGCTTTTTGTCACGCCACACAGCGTATTCTTCGGAATTTTGTAATTCGAAGGGAGAATTTGCAGTAAATCCAGTAAGTTTTTCCATAACACCTTTTCCGAGTAATATTGTCGGGTTTAACAGAATATTAGCCTAAGTGCATATTAGACGAAACTCTGTTAGTCTTTAGTAACGTTTTCCTTTACATTCGATTATCGTAATATATAAATGTAAGGTGAAGCATTGCAAATATTATATGCTTTGCGGAGGAATTAACGACCTAAGAGCAAAAAGTTGCTCTGGCTGGTTTGGAACCAGATAGGGCTTCAAAGGGAGGATACGAGATGAAAGACGCTAACGAGGATAAAGTTAATCCACAGCACGAGACACCGATGTTGGATCAACTTGAAGGAGGCCCTTGGCCGAGTTTCGTTACAGGCATCAAACGCCTGCGTGACACCAAAGACGCGCAATACGCTCCTATGATGAACGACCTTCTAGGTCAGTTGAACCATAGTTATGAAGAGCGTCTTGGCTTCTGGAAGGGCGGCACGCTGTCTGTTTTCGGTTACGGCGGCGGTATTATCCCACGCTTTTCCGAAGTTGCCGGCGACTACCCTGCTTCTAAAGAATTCCACACGCTGCGCGTTATGCCGCCAGCGGGCAACCACTATACAACAGACATCCTGCGTCAACTTTGCGATGTTTGGGAAGAGCACGGCTCAGGCCTTATCGCTTTCCACGGCCAATCCGGTGACATCATGTTCCAGGGTTGTACTTCTGAAAAAGCGCAGCCTGCATTTGATGCATTCAACGAACTTGGTTTCGACCTTGGTGGTGCTGGCCCAGCACTTCGTACGGCGATGTCCTGCGTTGGCCACGCGCGTTGCGAGCAGTCCTGCTTTGACGGCGTCAAAGCGCACCGCGGCATCATCAACCGTCTACTAGACGAGATGCACCGCCCCGCGATGCCGTACAAATTCAAATTCAAGTTCTCAGGTTGTGGTAATGACTGTGTGAACGCGATCCACCGCGCTGACTTTGCCGTTATCGGCACATGGCGCGATGACATCGTTATCAAACAGGACATGGTTAAAGAGCACATCAAGGAAAAGGGTCGGAAATATACAATCGACACCGTTGTTTCTATGTGTCCAACCCGTGCGATCAGTTTGAACGACGATGACACAATGGAAATCGACAACAAGTCCTGCGTACGCTGCATGCACTGTATCAACGTTATGACCAAGGCGCTTAGCCCGGGTAACGATCGCGGCGCATCTGTCATGATCGGTGGTAAGCGTTCGCTTAAAGTTGGCGACCTTATGGGTACGATGATCATTCCGTTCATGAAGCTTGAAAGCGATGACGATTTCGAGAAGCTTGAAGACTTCGCCGAAGAGGTCATGGAATTTTTCGCCGACAACGCACTAGAGCATGAACGTATTGGTGAATGTATTGACCGTATTGGTGTTCCAGCGTTCCTTGAAGAAATGGGCATCGACGCCAATCCAAACATGGTTAACCACCCACGTACGTCTAGCTATGTCCGGATGGATGACTTTGATGAACAGGCTGCCGAATACTTCGAAAAGAAAGCTCTTGCAGCCGGCATGAGTGTGGCTGCCGACGACTAAGTCGGCACTTCGCCCCAATCTAATTTTATTTTCCTGTAATAATCACAGGAATGGAGGAATAAAAATGAACGAAATGAGCGCAAAGCCACGCATGCCGGATGAAGTTGGTGTACCGGATCCGTTCCAGTACATGCACCCAACAAGCATCGAGAATTACGGTAACTGGGATTGGCACGAACGCAAACGCCCCGGCGTTTTGCACCACGTGTCAAAATCTGGCGCCGATCTTTTCACCGTTCGTGCTGGTACGCAGCGTCAAATGGACGTTTACACCATTCGCAAACTTTGTGACCTGGGTGACGAATTTGCCGACGGGTTCATCCGTTTCACTACACGTTCGAACATCGAATACATGGTCTCGGACGAGGCAAAAGTTCAACCCCTGATCGACGCACTTGGCGAAGCTGGCTTCCCAGTAGGTGGTACAGGTGGTTCGGTTTCCATGATTTCGCACACGCAGGGCTGGTTGCACTGCGATATCCCGGGCACTGATGCGTCCGGTGTTGTGAAAGGTCTGATGGACGATCTTCATAAAGATTTCACAACCGAACTGATGCCAAATCGTGTTCGTATCACGACATCTTGCTGTCAGATCAACTGTGGTGGCCAAGGTGATATTGCGATTAACGTGCAGTACACCAAACCACCAGTAATCAACCACGATCTGGTTGGTAACGTATGTGAACGTCCAGCAGTTGTTGCCCGTTGCCCGGTTGCGGCTATCCGCCCTGCCATGGTTAACGGTAAGCCATCGTTGGAAATCGACGAGAAGAAATGTGTGTGTTGCGGTGCTTGTTACCCTCCATGCCCACCAATGCAGATCAACTCCGCAGAAAGCACGAAAATTGCTATCTGGGTTGGTGGTAAGCACTCGAATGCGCGCTCCAAACCAACATTCCATAAACTTGCTGTGGCCAACCTTCCAAACAACCCGCCACATTGGCCGGAAGTTCGCGAAGTGGTTCGCAAGATTCTGGACGCCTACAAAGCTGATGCGAAGCATTGGGAACGCGTAGGTGAATGGATCGAACGTATCGGTTGGGCGCGTTTCTTCGAAATGACCGACCTCGCGTTTACTAAACACCACATTGATACATGGACCGGTTCTCGTAAAACGATGAACGCTTCGGCCCACGTACACTTCTAAGGGGTGAATTGACGTGAAATTCGGAATCGTAGTTTCAGAAGGGCCGTATCAGCACCAAGCGTCTGATTCAGCTTATAACTTCGTAAAAGCCGCATTGGCCAAAGGCCATCAGGTATCGCGGGTGTTCTTCTATCATGACGGGGTTAACGTAGGCACACGCCTATCAATCCCGCCACAGGATGATCGCCAGATTCAAGAACAGTGGACTGCACTGGGCAAAGAGCATGATCTAGATCTTGTGATCTGCATCGCCGCTGCCCAGCGTCGCGGCCTACTGGATAAAAACGAAGCTGACCGTCAAGGCAAAGACGCCGATAACATCGCCGAGGGTTTCCGGATTTCCGGCCTCGGCCAGTTGATCGAGATGGGCATTCAAGCCGATCGCACGGTCACATTCGGCGACTAGGAGGAATTGAAATGAGCGAAACAGTAAAAAAATTCCTCTATGTAAATCGTAAAGCGCCTTATGGCACGATTTACGCACAGGAAAGTCTGGAAGTTGTGCTGATTGGCGCGGCTTTCGATCAGGACGTCTCTTTGGCGTTTCTCGATGATGGTGTGTTCCAGTTGACTAAAGGTCAGGACACAAAGGAAATCGGCCTCAAGAATTTCTCGGCGACATATCGTGCGCTGGGCGATTACGAGGTAACCAAGCTTTACGTGGAGAAAGAATCCCTCGAGGAGCGTGGTCTGACTTTGGACGATCTACAGAATATCGAGTACGAGGACGAAGACGACGATTGGGCTGAAAAGCCATCGATCCGTTTGGTGTCTCGTGCAGAAATGGCCGAAGTTATGGCCGATCAAGACGTCGTTCTGAGCTTTTAGGAGGGGACCATGGGAACTTTACACACAGTTAACAAATCGCCTTTCCAGAATCAGACTCTGCTAAGCTGTTTGGCGCATGCCAAAGGCGGCGATGCAGTTCTGATGATCGAGGATGGCGTTTATGGCGCCACCACGGGAACGGCCGTTAGTGACGCACTATCTAAAATGGGCTCTGATGTATCCCTATATGTATTGGGCGCAGACCTTGCCGCACGCGGCATCGACGCTGGCCGAATGGCTGAGGGCGTGACTTCGGTGGACTATGAAGGTTTCGTAGATCTCGCTGCAAACCACGACCGTGTTCAAAATTGGCTTTAATAATCTAAAACATCCCGGGCAACCGGGGGGCAAAAACAACTTAGAAGGAATAAAACAATGGCTGCATATGATGTAAACGGCACTGTCGTAGAACATGATGAAGAAGGCTATATCACTAATCTTGGTGATTGGACTAAGGAACTGGCTGACGTGATCGCCGCTGCTGAAGAAGTAGACATGGGCGAAGAGCATTGGGCAGTTGTTAACTTCCTTCGTGATTACTACGAGGAATACCAGATCGCTCCTGCGGTTCGTGTTTTGATCAAGTCGATCAAAAAATCCATGGGCCCTGAAGTTGGCAACAACAAGTACATGTATGAGCTGTTCCCTTACGGTCCAGCGAAACAGGCTTGTAAAATTGCAGGTCTACCTAAGCCTACTGGCTGCGTATAATCTACGCTTAACACCCTGTAGAATAACAATAATTCACAGGGCGCATTATTACTTGGCTCGGTTCCGGTGTCTCCGGAGCCGGACTGGCCAATGGGAGGAATTGACGTGACAGCCGCGTTGTATGCATTTCTATTCTATCTAGCTACATTACTGCTCGTTGTCGGGACAGGAATGAAGATCAGACGTTATGCAAAGGCCCCCG
>CALCGO010000484.1 GCA_937901055.1 uncultured Rhodobacterales bacterium | reverse complement strand
GTCGACCCCAATGTTTTTTAGATCGCGGGCAAAACTCGTAAGTCGGGACGCATCAACCATTTCTGGCAAAATAATTGGCGTTTGCAAGTTGGGTTCGCCCAATGTTGCTGATAACGCGGCTTGCGGGCTGGAAAGCACCTCGCCCAACGTCCACACATTATGGGTGCAATTGGCTTTGGATTGTTTGACTGCGGTCAAAAAACTGCGCTCGCGGTTGATCATTGTCGTCGCATTAGTGCGCAGGTATTCAGTGTTTTGGATACCGCGGCCTAGTAAATCCAGCAGCCAGCCATGACGGATGAAATGCAAATTGGCGTGCGGGTCGGTCAACAGAAACTTCCCGATCTTGGATTGGTCGCAAATTTCGTAATGGAATAGCAATCCGTTTTCGCGAGTATTCCAAACAAGGTTGCACAGGAAGTTTTCCGGGGCCAAATCACGAATAGCAGCGGAGCTCGAAATCCCACCGGCGCCGGTTAAACCGTCATCAGTGAACTGCGCGCCGGATTTGGCAAACAGACGACCGTGAGGCCTTACACCGGCGTGGGCCTCTTGCCACTCATCAAAATTCGAAAACACGGCATTGAAACCGGTGAAAACATGGTAGGGCTTCGCGGTGGGGGAGTATTCGTCGTGCCACTGGCTAGGTGCACGTCCATGCATATATAGCCCGCTTCGGCCAGTTTTGCGCCTGTTTGCAGCGATATCTATGCGCTCGAAACTCGGAGTTGACCCTGTTTCGTTTACCGATGTTTCGGGTAAAGGGCTAAGGAAGCGTTGATATAGGTCGGTAGCTCCCGGCCATATTTTGCGCACAAAAAAAGCATCAATTGAACCGAGTAAGCCCGCATGGTCGTCGTAAAATGCGGTTGGTTTTCCCTGATGATCAAAGCGTGAATACAACAACGACCGCGACTCGATTTTGCGGGCGTGATTGCGAGCCAGCGTCTGAAAATACGACTCGTCCGGTATCCAGCACTTGCGGAAATACGCATCGTTTTGTGCTCTCGCGGGGTCGTTGAGGATGGCTTCCAGCGTTTGTCTGCTTAGACACCACCACTGGCTGCCAATATGTGGCCGCAGCCAGTCCGGGATGCTTCGTTTGAGGCGCAGTTTTCGCTGCACCTCCACCCATAAGTCAAAAAGTCGGCGCTGCTTTTTCCAAGAATATGGAAAGCTAAGCGTAAACCGTTCAATCCCGAGCCCACCGGTAATCCAGTTGTTGTCGCCGATCGCAACGCTTTCGATAAAGTCTACATCGGGGTTATTCTTCAAAAACGCGATGAATTCGGCAGGTGCACGAGTTGGCAGGCTGTCACCGCTCAACAGCATTACGTGCCCGGCATCCGGCCATTCTGCCAGAATTTCCGCGGACATGCCCAGCGTAGCTTCGACCAGCGAAAAGTGCCCCCATTCGCATTCAATGCGCTTTGCCCAAAGAATATCGGGGCAATTTGACAATGAGGTTTTGAACTCGTTGAAGCTATCGGGCGGCACGCTTTGATCGACGTGAACGCAAACATTCAGGCCGGCTTCTGACAAGAATCGGACAACCTGCGTGACCCGATCAAGGTTGTAGTGCGCGAGGATTGCAATTGCAGGGGTCATGCCCACCCACCAAGCGACATTAGACCCAAACCTTCAAGTTGCCGCCAGTCTTCGAGCTTTTTGGAATGCGCGTGGTTAAGAACCGTGCCTTTCCCATTTGCCGCCTTATACGCACGATATTCACGCCCACCTGCGTAATGCTGCCGCCGTGTTTCTTCGCGAACGGCTTTGTGTGCCAAGTCGGGAAGGAATTTGGTGTGCAACAGGCAACCGCAGATTTTCTCGCCACCCCAATCCTCGAATGTTTTATTTAGTCCGCGCGGCAGCAATGTGTGTGTCGAACTGACGAAGACATTCCCGCGGGACCACTTAACCAACGGAATCTTATTCAACGCCGGCGCCTGATCTGGGTAGTTGGCAAAAAAGACACGTTGGCGTGGGCCGCCCTGTATCCACAGGTTGCCGTATTTTTTGTTTAACTTTTGGGTGTAATTCCCGCTGTCGAAATGCGTCAGGGTTTTGAACGGGCTTTGCCCCGAAACGTAGTCCTGATCCTCTAGTGATGTTGTCGGATACATGTCCAACAATAAGGCTCCGAATGATTGTATGGAAGATGCATCAAGCCAGTCGGTCAGTGCGCGAAGAGGGCGGGTGTCGCAATATGGATAAACGAAAAACTCGTCCACATCGACGATCAAACACCAGTGATCGCGAGCGTACTTCCTTAACAGGTTGTTAACCCAGTCCATGCCGAAATTCGAACGCTTATAGCTGCCCTCGGAATGCCATAAGGAAACATCCGGTTGGGCGGCAAGGAATTCTCCGGTGCCATCATCGGAAGCGTTATCAATGAAGAAGAAATGGTTAACACCTAGATTGCGATAGTAGTCCAGAAAATATGAAAGCCGATGGCGCTCGTTATGAACAGTAGAAAACAGGAATATGTCACTGCTTTGACGGGCACTGGACCGGTTCTTAACTAGTGTCACTTCACGTCGCTTCCTTAATGCACGAAGCCTCCGCCGCCGCCGCTGAAGGCGCAGATAGTAGGACTCGGCGAATCTGGAAATGATGCTCATTCGTTACCATACAAAAGTTTTAGCCTATATTGGTCAAAATAGTGTCAATATTATGAAAATGCGCGGTCCATTTTGGCAGCTCGGGTGTTTTTTCTGCCAAGCCGTTAGAAATGCTGTCAGAGGTCGCAATCTCGCGTATTTTTTCTGCCCACTTCTGCTGACTTTTGATGTCAATGTATACGGGCGCATCGCCCGCAATCTCGTGAAAACAAGGCAAGTTTGAACATATAACCGGTACCTGCATTTGAAGAGATTCAACTAGAGGATATCCGAACCCCTCCGTGAACGACGGGAACAACAGCGCCCTTGCGCCCTTCATTAATGGTCCAAGCTGTTCGTCTGGCATTCGATTATGTTCAAAAACAGTTTTCCCCATGAAAGGAGCCGTATCCAGTGTCTTGAAAACCTCTTCATTCATCCAACCGCGTCGGCCAACGATATGCAAGTGAGGGATTTCACTTTGCGGGAGCGTGTCATGGAATTCGGTCCAGACATCTAATAAAAGCTTGTGATTTTTACGTGGCTCAATCGTACTTAAGCAGACGAAATACGGGGTGGCAGAGGGCGGCGGATCGTTGGTGACCGGAAGTGGGTCTGTTCCCAACAGAACAGCGCGCCCATCGACGGATGCCCCCCATTTTTCTAGCCAATGCTGCATGCGCTGTTCCGTGTCGGCTGAATTATATATGAAGAAGTCGGCATGCTGGGTCAGCGCCTGCATCTGCATACTGAAATCGGCCGTGGTCTTGGGGGCAGTAAACTCTGGGAAGTCTATGGGGATCAGGTCGTGGACCATAGCGACGATCTTGGTTGCTCCGCTGCGCCTTAGTTTCGGCCAAAGACTGGGCCATAGCTTGTCATGCCCAACGTTGAGATAAATAAATCCGGTCGGAGCATGTGCTTTCAACCCGCGCCCAAGAAGCGGCCATGAAACGGCGAGGCGTCGGACGGTTTTTCGTATCTGGATCGCTCGGTGGCGTTTTCGACGGCTAAGCAAAGCAGCAAGTCCAAGCTTATCCCACGATCCATTTTGTTGGATAAGTGTATATAGCTCTCGCATCGCTTTTTGGTTTAATAGTGCGTATTGCCCTTTGAAGCGGGCAAGGAACAGTACCGAGCGCGGGGAGTCCAGAAAGTGTTCAAGATAGGCGCGCTCCACACGATCTATGCCGGTTAAAAACCCTTGATGAGCCCCCGATAGCGTTCGCGAAATATCAAGAACAACAGTTGGTGCGCCGCCATTTTGTGTCATGACGAGACTATAGTTTGGCGGCTGTTTGTTTGATGAATTCCGCTAGATCGGCTTTCAGGTCGTCGCGTTTTAGCGCAAAGGCAACCGTTGCTTTCAGATACCCTGCCTTTGATCCGCAATCATACCGCTGCCCTTCGAAAGTGTACCCGTAAACCTTGCCGCCATCACGCGCTTCTTGAGCGATCGCGTCAGTCAACTGGATCTCGTTGCCATTGCCTTGCTTCAAGTCTCTTAGGCGGTTCATGATCGACGGCTCCAGAATGTAACGGCCAATCGCAGCACATCTGGATGGTGCATCCTCTAGTGCAGGTTTTTCCGCCATGTCATCGACGCTTAACAACCGCCCGTTTGTCTCGGTCACTGAAAGGATGCCGTACGACGACACCTCTTCCGGTTTTACTTCCATCGCAGCGACCATGTTTCCGCCGGTTTCGGTATATTGTTCAATCATTTGTTTCAGGCAAGGAGTTGTGGACGAGATCACATCATCGGGAAGGAGAACTGCGAAGGGTTCGTTAGAAATCAAACGACGCGCACACCAAACCGCGTGGCCGAGGCCAAGCGCCTCGCGCTGGCGGATGTAGGCGATGGCGCCGCTGTCCATGTCCGTGGCGCGAAGCTCTTTCAAAAGCTCCGTTTTACCCTTCTTGCGAAGTGTTTTTTCCAATTCAGGCGCACCATCGAAATAGTCTTCTAGTGCGCCCTTACCTTTGGCGGTCACGAAGATGAATTCCTTGATGCCGGCGGCTCGTGCCTCGTCAATCGCGTATTGTATCAGTGGGCGATCAACCAGCGTCATGATTTCTTTAGGGATGGACTTTGTGGCTGGCAGGAATCGAGTGCCGAGGCCAGCGACAGGGAAAATAGCTTTAGTTACTTTGCGTCTCACAGTGAATGTCGTCCGAATTTAATAAGTTGTTAGCCGTAGTTAAATGGTGTGTGGAATTGTAGCCAATCATAAAGATACTATTTGTTTAAGTACACTATATTAACGTATTTTGCGACCGGATTTGGTCAGTATTTTGTCTACAGAATGAAGAGTTGAAATTCGGTTAACCTCTTTATTGAATCGCCTTTGCAAGCTGAAAAACTGTATTAACGGCTGAGAGCGTATTGATCTGCCGAACATGCCACCTCGATGAATCCAATACCCTTCGTCATACCTAACCTGAAAGTATCGAGGGGAGGGTAATAGCTGCACGACACTGACACATTTGCCAGCAGCAACCAGTTCACGAGCGGTTTTATTCATCCATGCCGCATCGCGGGGGCCAACACACAGGACTATATGCTCGGCACTATTTGTACCAAAGCGCCGAAATTCAGAAGGCTGAGCTGCTATGTCGGGCGATTTTACTTCCCGCCTCAAACCTACCGTCATGCCGTCCCCGAGGGTTTCCATCAGCGGAGTAACGTCGCGGCGTCTGAGTTTGTGCTGCTCTACCAAAACCGTCAGGCGGATTAGCTGTTCGTTTGTAAAGTCTCTGAGGGCTTGGCTGTCGTCATCGGTCGTGTGGGTCTTGCAGAAATAAGCTTTGCTTGCACCAACCTCGAACAAGTCGGTCGGGACACGGTTTTCAGTGCGCCGGTCACTTGCGGCATAGTGGTGGTGGACTTGTGCGCGCGGGACAACAGCGGTTTTCCATCCCGCTTGATCCAGCCGTAACTTCGCATCGGTTTCGTCGAGGAAGAACCGGAAGTTTTCGTCGAATCCGCCGATTTCCAACAGCGAAGATTTGCGAAATGCCATATTTGTGCCGATTAGCTTGATGGGCATGTCGCGCGTGGGTTCGAAGGCCATGAGCGGTTGCGTTTCATCAATCTCAAACGGGTGGTCCCGCCCTTGTCGGTCAAAGCGCATCGCCCCCCATTGGCGGCTGATCCCGTTACGGCCACGGGTAAATCCGGTTGTCGCACCGATCTCCGGGTTAACGAAAGGTGAAATCAGCCGTTCCAACCAAGGTGGATCGGGGATGGCATCATCATCACAAAACGCGATGATGTCCCCTGCCGCAATGGCCAAACCGGCGTTTCTGGCAGCAGAGATATTGGTGTCGGTGAAGGGGATATATTTGACATGATTAATGAAAGACCCGGATATCGTGTCGGCAACTATGATCACTTCGAAATCATCGTGCGTTTGATGGCGAAGGCTTTGCAGCAATCTTGACAGGTGGTCGGGCCGCTTCTGGCTGACGATAATTAGGCTGACGGGCGCGGCCTTCATGCCATTCCTTGTTCGCTAAGGATTTTTTCGATGCGGGCGATATCGACAGGGTTGTTCAACTCCCAGAAGGCTTTGCCTTTGGCGTCAACTTTCACACATTGCACGGGGACGTTGTTTTCCATGAAACGCAGCTGTTCTAAGCCTTCCCAGTGTTCCAGCTTTCCCTCGCTCCATCCCGCATACAAACCCAAAACAGAAGCGCGGTAGGCATAGACGCCGACGTGGTGGAAAACCGGCACATCTTCGTGCGGCTCAAATCGCCGTCCTGTGTAAGGCAACACTTCTTTGGAAAAGTAGAGGGCCCTGCCGGAAACATCAAACACCGCCGTTGTCCCGCCTACGCGGCCGTTTTCGCGGTCTTCTTGAAACCCGTTTAATGCCGTTGCATCACAGCGCAATACTGGTGTGGCCATGGCAACCTCCGGATCCTTCATTGCGGCAACCACATCGTCGATGAACCATGGTGGTGTCAGCGGGGCATCACCCTGAAGGTTAACGACAACGTCAAATCCGTCGAACTGTGTGAGGGCTTCGGCGCAGCGTTCCGTTCCGTTCCTGCAACTTGAGGAGGTCATTATGACCTCGGCACCAAACTCCTCAGCAACGTCTTTAATGCGGATGTCGTCTGTCGCGATTACAACGCGGTCCGCACTTTTGACCTGCTGGGCCGCCTCCCACGTGCGCTGAATCAAGCTGCGAGACTGCCCATGAACACCGCGCAACTCGGCCAGCGCCTTGCCCGGAAACCGGCCAGAGGCGTAGCGTGCCGGTATTACAAGCAGTACAGCCATTCAGCCTCGTACCAAATCAACGCCGGGTGCGTAGGCGATGAAAAACGGGTTTTCGTAAATCGGCTTGCCGTAGGTTAACGGTGTGTGACCGTCAAACCGCACAACATCGCCACCCGCGCCAAGCAAAACGGCATGGCCGGCCGCCGTGTCCCACTCCATAGTCCGCCCAAGTCGCGGGTAAAGATCGGCTTCACCGGCTGCAACCAGACAGAACTTCAGCGAAGACCCGGCGCTTTGAAAGGCGTTAACGTTGTATTTACCAATGTAATCGTCGGTCGCTTGGTCACGATGAGATTTAGAGGCCACAACAGTTAACGAAGCGTTATCGGGCTTCTTCACCGAGATATGTTTGGTTTCGCCGACTACATCCGCGTCGAAGTTGCCGAGCTCCTCAACCGTTTGTCCATTGGCTTGTGTGTAAAACAAACGCTTACGCGCGGGGGCATAAACGACGCCAAGCACGGGGGTTCCGTTTTCGATTAACGCGATGTTAACGGTGAAGTCCCCACGACGATGAACGAATTCCTTGGTGCCATCCAGCGGGTCGACGATAAAAAACCGGTTGGCGGAGACGTTGTGACTATCGGTCTGTTCTTCAGTAACGATCTCGATATCGGGGAAAGCGGCACGCAGGCCTGCGAATATCAACGCATCGGCGGCCTCGTCGGCGGCGGTTACAGGGCTGTCGTCGGATTTCAACTTCACGTCGAAATCGTCACCTTCGTAGATCTTCATGATCTCGGTGCCAGCAAGAATTGAAAGACGGCGAATTTCAGAAACAATAGTGGTGTTTGGCATTTGTTAAAGCCTTTTGCATATGCTCTGTGGATAATGGTAAGGCTATATGCACGTAAGTGACGGATTTGGGCAAGGCGTGTTTTCAGACAAGCCAAGGGATTGTTAATGGAAGTTAGGACCAGGGTTAACAGAACTTTATTCGGCGCAAGCATGTCGTTTATGGAATTGCTGTTTCATTCGATTGTCAGAAGCGCCCGAAAATCGAGTGGGAATGCGACTCTCGGATTGGGCATTTCTATACTTCAAAGCTTAATAATGCTGGCAATATTTTTCGCTCTTTTCACCGTAATCGGGATGAGGACAGCCGCCATTCGGGGCGATTTTGTTATCTTTCTTCTTACTGGAATTTTCCTATTTTTGACTCACAACAAGGCCGTTTCATCGGCGATGGGCGCCGTTACACCCGTCGGTGGCCTTACGTTGCATACACCGATCAGCTCGTTGTTGAACGTATTGGCATCTGTTCTTTCTGGGCTGTATTTGCAGGTATTGGGCTTCGCGATAATTTTGCTTGTTGTGCATATCTTGCGCGGCGGGTTGGAGTTTTATAATCCTGCTGGCCTAATATTCCCGTTCTTCATGGCTTGGGCCAGCGGCATTGCAATTGGCCTGATGTTTGGGGTCCTTTCGCCATTTGCGCCGAAGTTCATTCCGATGGTTGCATTGATGTACCGCCGCGCAAATATGATAACCAGCGGCAAAATGTTGCCGGCAAATTACATGTCCGCAGCGATGATTACCTGGTTTGACTGGAACCCGTTGTTTCACACTATTGACCAGGCGCGCGGCCACGCATTTGTTAACTATTTTCCGCATCACACAAACATGGGGTATCCTGTCTATTTGTCGTTGACGCTGGTCATGATCGCCATGATGATTGAATTCTGGCTCCGTAAGAATATGAGTCAAAGCTGGGGTAAAAGGTCCAAATTATGAGTGAAGAAAAACCTAAGGGTAATCTGGCGTTGCAAACTATCGCGATGCCAGCCGATACAAACGCCAATGGCGATATTTTCGGCGGCTGGTTGATGGCGCAGATGGATCTGGGAGCCTCGGTTGTGGCGCGGACGCGTTCAAACGGGAAAGTCGCGACTGTGGCTGTGAATGCAATGACATTCCACAGGCCTGTACATGTTGGCGATCTGGTGACGATTTATTCGGAACTTTTGAAGGAAGGCACAACATCGATGCATGTTGGTGTCGAAGCGTGGATTACGCGACTGCCAGAGGGTATCCGTTTGAAGGTGACTGAAGCCAAATTCGTCTTCGTCGCCGTGGATGGCGAGGGCAATAA
>CALCGO010000483.1 GCA_937901055.1 uncultured Rhodobacterales bacterium | reverse complement strand
CATCGGTGTGCCGCGCGAAGATGTTGAAACCTCGGCTGAAACCGTAGCCGATTTGGTGGTAGAGCTTCGAGGCCGTGAAGAACGCTATGATCTCGCGTTTTCGGATATGAGCGCCATTCGCGTGGCCTTGGATCAAGAATTGTCCGACTTGGATACCTCGCTTTCGGGTGTACGCGAGGTTGCGTTTTTTCCACCTATGACCGGGGGTTAAGATGTCTGTAAGTGTGCAGGCCGATGACTTCGATGTCGGTGCAGAAATCAATGCGATGTCGCAAGGTCGCATGGATGTCGGCGCGGTAGTGACTTTCACAGGGTTGGTCCGCGATATGGCCGACGGGGAAAAGATCGCTGATATGGAGCTAGAGCACTACCCGGGTATGACCGAGAAAGCGCTGGCCAATATCGAATCGGAGGCAAACAGCCGATGGGATTTGCAAGCCACACGCATCATTCATCGTTATGGGAAACTGGCACCGGGTGCCCGGATAGTCATGGTTGCAACCGCATCGCCACATCGCGGCGACGCATTCGAGGCAGCTGAATTTATCATGGATTATCTAAAGTCCCGCGCTCCGTTCTGGAAAAAAGAAGGGACCGTCGATGGTGGCAAATGGGTTGATGCCCGTGACGCCGACGAGGATGCGCTCAACCGGTGGTCCTAATGGCCGCGCAGTTCTTCAACTTCGGTACGCCAGGCCTCGGCCTCTGTGCGCCATTGTTCGCTTTCGCGGCGCGCATTCCCTAAACCGGTCATCGCAGCGTCCAGTTCCGCATGGAGCTGGCTCTCGCTGTTACGTGCGTTGGTTTCGATTTCGGCCAAACGCGTTTCGGCTCCAGTTTGCGCCGCCTCGGCTTCGCGCATACGGGCGACGACTTCGTCAGATGCCATCGGGCCCGTCGTGTTCATACGGTCAAAAAACCACCGCAGCGTCCAACCGATGATGACGGCCATAACAAGTGCCGAACCGATAATCAGCGTTAAATCAGTTCTGTCCATCTGTCGTTTCCTCTAGCAATTTAAAAGCGATGCGTCGGTTGTCCTGACGCCCTTCTTCGGTTTCATTGTCAGCGATCGGTTGTGTTTCACCATACCCGACGGCCGTAAGATCACCCAACAACATGTTCCGCGCCAGCAAAGAGTCCAGCACTGCATCCGCGCGATTTTGACTTAGGTTGAGGTTCATTTCCTCGCGGCCTTGGCTGTCGGTGTGCCCGCCAATTTCGAAGGCTGCGCTTTTGCATCGGTTTAGAATTGTGACGATTTTGTTGATGATTTTCACCGACGCTGACTCGATAACGGCCGAGGACGGCGCAAATCTAATTTGGTTTTCGTCCAACAGTGCAGAAATCTCTGCCTCGCATTCTTTCGCATCGGGTGTTTCTTCAAGCACCGGCTCGGGAATGATTTCATCGACGGCGATTGTGAAACGGGCGTCTGCCCCGAAGCCGACTTCAAGCTTGCTAAGAATGGCGTCGTATAACCCTTCGGTTTCGCCAGTTCCTGTAACCGTAACCGTCTCTTCTGTGACGTTGATGTTTCCTATGTTCAACATAGCCAACACTTCCAGCGCAACCAGTTGCCGCGACGTCCAGCCGTGTGGGGCGAAGTTTGCGATCTTACTGATGTCATCAACCGCGTCACGACCAAACTTGGCTTCGGCATAGGTCAGCAATGTACGTTTCGAGATTTCGTCGATCGTCACGCCTTCCAAGGTGACATTTCCGTCATCGCGAAGCTGAGCGTGGAAGTAGGGGCGGGTTTCACCATCGGTAACGACTTCGACTTCCGGCAGAATGGCTTGCAAGGAGTATGCATCAGGAAGGGCGTTCTGCAAGGATTGTGAAATGGCGTTGAATGTTTGTGCATCGAATCCGATAGGTGCAGTCAACGTTACACCCGAATCCTGCATAAGGAAGCTGCCGCTGCCCATATTGGCGACCGCATCCATTCCTGCGATGGCGACATCGGACCAACTGTCAGTTGGTGCTCCGAGGCCGACTTCACAAGATGATGTGGCAACCGCCCCAAGGCGTTGTGCTGCTGCCACGATGCGGTCTGCGCTCTCGCGTGTTAGCGCATAGCAAAGCAGCGTTGCGTCGGTTTCGGTGACACTAAATGATAATGTGTACGGAGCGAAAATTGGACGCGGGGCCGTTATGTCGATCGACAGAGTCACACCATCAGGTTTCAGAGATCTTAGCTCTTGTTGAAGCAACTGTTTTTCTGCGTCGCTTTTGACAACGGCGGTTACGAGAACTTCGCCGGACATTATGCTTATTTTCGCGCGCTCCACCCGCGTCATGATTTCGGCGCCAAACTGTAACGCAACATCCCATCCTTCGGGCGGCGTCCAGTTCGTCGTTTCTTTCATGTCGATCAGCGAAACACCGTCGATGTCCGCTATCACATCGCGAATAATGTCACCTTCAGCCTCGCTTGGGGTGATCCCGATTAACGAGACATCGGTGCCGCTACGCAGGATTTCCAAGGCGAAATGAGGGGCAATCGCGGGTATGCTTTCTTCCACCTCCATCAGGTTTCGAATTCGGGTATTGGAAACTATACCAGAAATCGCGTCAAAGGCCTGAATGCGCTTGCGGTCATCGGGTGCTATGCCTGTCAGAAAAACGAGGGTGCCGTCGGTTTCAATCTGCGCCCAGTTTTGCCCGGAGGCTACCAGCGCGGATTTAGAGTTCCGTTCAGTCGTATCTTCCAGCGACGCCACGGCGAAGGTGGCAACCAGCGAGGCGGCTGCGATGCTTGCTATAAATCCGGTTGTGGCAAATGCTATGGCGGCAGGGCGCATGGGACCTCGGAGTCGTTTAGTTGGCTGTTTTTACGTGATGAAATCGGGTAGGGCAACAGGTTGTCGCCCAGTTTACAGGATTGCGGCGATTCCAATGATGGCGGCGGCAATTAGTCCGGTATCGCGGTTGGAACGAAACAATTTTAAGCATACCTCCGGGTTGTCGATATCGAGGTGTCGCATTTGCCAGAACATATGCATCCCGAACGCCCAAGCCGCCACTATGCCCAACATAAGTGGCGTTACCGGGCCGACAGATAGCGCCAGTATCGCGGCAAAGGCCATAAGGCTGACGGACAGGACCATGAACACAAACAGGTATCGTGGCGTTGCACTAGCGAAAAGTCGCGCGGTGGATTTCACCCCGATCAGAGCGTCGTCGTCTTTGTCTTGATGGGCATAAATCGTGTCATAAAACAGCGTCCAGCTGATCCCGGCGAGATAGAGAATGATGGCG
>CALCGO010000482.1 GCA_937901055.1 uncultured Rhodobacterales bacterium | reverse complement strand
TCGGAAATCCGCAAAGATAGATCGTCCCAGCTTTCGCCATTGGGCGAAGAAATCGCACCCGGAGATTCCCAGAACTGTCGACTGGTTACCGGATCAGATTTGGCGATGTCGGCGAAAAGCCGACCGTCCCAATCACCAAAATTCATCTCGCGCAAGGCTGGTGTGTCGGGCAACCGGATACGCGCGCCCTGAAGGGCATCGGCCGTCGCACTCGTTCGTTTTAAGTCTGACGAAATGATTTTTGCCTGGCTCGGCAGATAACTTGAAAGCCGCTCCAGCGCCGCCAAATCGGAAAGGTCTGCTGCTATATCCGACCAACCCACCGCCGCTTTGGAGTGGGTAGGGCCGTGGCGGACAAACCAAAGGCGCGTGGTCATGTTGTTTCCTCGAGCAGCGTGCCTTTCAGGGTCAACGGCATACCCGCCGCGACGAACACGGCGAGATCGGCTTGTTCGGCGACTTTTTGATTAAGACGGCCTTGAAGGTCACGGAACAGACGGCCGAGTGGCGTTTCCGGAACTAGCCCCATGCCGACCTCATTCGAGACGCAAATCACAGGGTTCGGCGTTCCAGACAGTGCAATTAACAAATTGTCAATTTCCGTAGCTATGTCCGTTTTGGCGTGCATCTGATTGCTAAGCCACAAAGTAAGACAGTCTATCAACACGACGGATTTTGTTGCTACCTGCGCCAAAGCAGCCCCTATATCCAGCGGGGCCTCGATGGTCTGCCAATCAGGTCCGCGCTCTTGGCGGTGTTTGGCGATTTTTGCCTCCATCTCCGCATCAAAGGCCTGACTTGTCGCAATGTAGGCACGCGGTCGGCTGGCTTGTGTTGCTAACGCCTCGGCAAATGCCGACTTGCCGGAGCTTGCGCCACCGAGGATTAAGGATAGGTGCGGAAAAGATGGCATCAGACGGTTCCAGATTGTTAACCCTTTCATCCTTTCATACTTGGTTAACGGAATCCATGGTCTGACCAAGAATAAGCGTATTCACCAACTTGAAACCTCTGAATTAATAAAATACATTACTAAATGGTAAATAGATCTATTTCCGTGGGATTAGACAATGTTAAATGGCCGGAAGGTTCTCCTTGTTATTGGCGGCGGAATTGCCGCGTACAAATGCCTCGACCTGATCCGGCGGCTGGCTGAACGCGGGGCCACGGTGACGCCTGTTCTGACACGCGCTGCCACAGAGTTCGTCACACCACTATCGGTGGCCGCGTTGGCAGGCGAAAAAGTCTATACTGATTTATTCGATCTGACCGACGAAGCCGAGATGGGGCACATCCAGCTTTCCCGCGCCGCGGATTTGTTGGTGGTTGCTCCTGCGACGGCCGATCTGCTCGCCAAAATGGCTACGGGGCAGGCAAACGATCTGGCGACTACGCTGTTGCTGGCGACGGATAAGCCTGTGTTGGTCGCGCCCGCAATGAATGTTCGGATGTGGGAACACCCTGCGACACAACGAAATATCGCGACCTTGAAGGCCGACGGCGTTCGCTTTGTCGGCCCTAATGACGGCAATATGGCGTGCGGCGAATTCGGCCCCGGGCGGATGTCTGAACCGCTGGAAATTGTCAGTGCAATTACCGCCGCGTTGGCAGATGGCCCGCTGAACCGTAAACATGTATTGGTAACGTCCGGCCCAACGCACGAACCTATCGATCCGGTGCGCTATATCGCTAACCGCTCATCCGGCGCGCAGGGCACTGCAATTGCCGAAGCTTTAGCAGCACTTGGCGCGAGCGTTACGTTTATCACTGGCCCTGCTGACGCGGAGCGACCCAAGGGCGTGAGCGTAATCGAAGTGCAAACCGCACAGCAAATGCTTGAGGCCACACAAAATGCACTACCTGCGGATGCCGCGATTTTCGCCGCCGCCGTAGCTGACTGGCGTGTCGCGAATGCTGTGAATTCCAAAATCAAAAAAGATGGCTCCGGCAATATGCCTTCGTTTGATTTTGCTGAAAATCCTGATGTTTTACGAACTGTGTCGCAGATGGCTGAGGGGCGACCACAACTGGTTGTCGGCTTTGCGGCGGAAACTGATGATGTTCTGTCGAACGCTACTGCCAAGCGCGAACGCAAGGGTTGTGACTGGATCGTCGCGAACGATGTTTCACCGGAAACCGGTATCATGGGTGGCTCGGAAAATTCGGTTACGCTGATATCCGATGCCGGACAAGAAACATGGGAACGGATGAGCAAGGTTGACGTCGCTCGCAAACTCGCCACAAAAATTGCCGAGGCGTTGGCATGACACAAGTCGTTCGCATTCATCGCACAGAAGATTCCGACACCAAAATCGCTTTGCCTGCATACGAAACCGAAGGCTCGGCGGGTATGGACATACGAGCGAACTTTCCCGCCAACATGCGTGGCGAAGGCGTCGTCCTTGCGGCCGGTGCACGGGCCTTGATCCCGACAGGAATGCGGTTTGAAATTCCACTGGGATACGAGGTGCAAATCCGCCCTCGGTCCGGATTGGCTCTTAAACATGGTGTAACATTGGTTAACGCGCCGGGTACAATCGACAGCGATTATCGCGGCGAGGTCGGTATGATCTTGATTAATCAAGGCAATGAACCTTTCCGTATTACCCACGGCGAGCGAGTCGCCCAGATGGTCTTCGCCCAAGTTACACGATGCGATATTACCGAAGTAACCTCCTTAACCACAACCGAACGCGGCGCTGGCGGCTTCGGTTCTACAGGGAAAGCGTAACCATGCTCAGAATGTCCCGCAAAATCGTTCTGGCCTTAGAGGCTGTTCTGGATATCGCTTACAATGGGCGACCGCACCCGGTGCAATCCAAAGACATCACCGAACGACAAGGAATTCCACAACGGTATCTGGAGCAGGTATTGCAACAGTTGGTTCGTGCCGGAGTACTTAAAGGCGTTCGTGGCCCACGCGGAGGGTATACGTTGGCGCGCGAACGTCGGCGTATTACGCTTGGCGATGTTTTACGCGTTGTTAACCAAATGGAGAACGACGAGGATTCGACCGTTTCCCGCGCGCAACTAGGCGAGCAGATCATCAGCCCTATCTGGGACGAAATGCAGGACGACATTCTGAAACGTTACGATGCAATCACGATGGAAGATTTGTGTCGAGATGCCGAAGCAAAGAACATTCAGCGAGCGGACGAGGAATCCGTCAGCTTTACTATTTAGAAACCTATCTTAATAAATCTTTAGTGATTGGTGAGAAATCCTCTAAACCGTCACGCCTATGTCGGAAACGGCAACACTTTCTTCACACGCTGTGCCAAAATGAGTGCAACCGTTTCTGACAGGTTTGCGACATGCGCATTATCATTTCGTTCATCGCGCTCTTCGCGTCGATCTCGCTTTTGCAGCTTAGCTCGGGCGCCATTGGCCCGCTTGATGTTTTGTCCGGCGTCGCTGAAGGGTTTACCAGCACGCAAATCGGTATGCTGGGGTCCGCCCATTTCCTTGGGTTTTTCATTGGCTGCTGGTGGGCGCCGCGCCTTATGGGAACCGTCGGACATTCTCGCGCTTTTTCGGCTTTCGCGGCAACCGGAGCCATCGGCGCCATCGCGCACCCCATGTTAATCGACCCAATCGCGTGGGCGCTCATGCGTATACTTACGGGCTTGTGCGTCGCTGGATGCTATACCGTGATCGAGGCATGGATGCAGGCAAGGTTAACAAACTCTAACCGTGGCCGCATCATGGCCAGCTATCGAACAATCGATATCGTGGTCTCGGCATCGGCGCAGTTGATGATTGGCGCATTAGAGCCGGCCTCCTATATGTCGTACAATTTGTTGGCCATCCTGTGCTGCGCTTGCATGTTGCCCATAGTATTAACAAAAATGAAACCGCCTGAGACCCCCGTGTCTCCGCGCTTAAGGCCGATTAACACCATCAAAATTTCCCCCCTTGGTGCGTCGGGTGTGTACTAATCTTCGGACCATTGGGCCGATAAGCGGATATCTGGGAACATAATAAACCCAGCAATATCCATAAGTTGGCTCGTTACCATCGGGGGCTGTACCCCAACTAAACTCCTAGATGACCCGCTTCCCGGCGTGTCCTTTTTGCTTCCCGGACATCTGCGTCGGTTCTGTCCTTTCGGGAAGCAAGGAGAAGAAGATGGTAAAATCAGTTGCAAAACCAGTATCTCAAAAGTCAAAAAGTTCGGAGTACGTCGAGTGGGATTCCAAAGTCTCGGGGCTTGGTCTTCGAGTGCGAAGCAAACAAAGAACATGGATTGTTCAGGCGCGGGTTTCTGGAAAGTCTCGAAAAGTAACGCTCGGCCGAATTGAAGAATTTTCCAAAGAAGCGGCACGACAAAAAGCGCAAACGGTACTCTTGGATTGGAAGCAAGGAGCGACGCCGATAGATCGTTCGGAGACGGTGCAAGAATTTGGTACTCGTTATTTGAATGAGTGCGCCGGTCAGTGGAAACCCGCAACGTTGAGAGCACATAAACACAATCTGCGGGTAGATGTTTTCCCCCACCTTGGAACCCGCCTCGTCGAAGATTTGGATCGGTCATGTGTCGAGGCATGGTATAAATCACCCAACGCATCGACCGCGTTACGAACCCGCGCCTTGGCCGTCCTCTCGGGAATGATGCGGCACTCCGAGATTGTCGGGTTGCGTCCTCCTGGCTCCAATCCCTGCAAAGGTCTAAGGCGGCGAAAATCCGGCTTCAAAGCAAAGTATCTCACACCGCAAGAATGGGCGCTTCTAGGAAGCTCACTAAACTCTCTGGAAGAGGATTACACAGCGCCGGTGGCATTGATCCGTTTTCTGGCGCTAACGGGCTGTCGGAGCTCTGAAGCTCGGTTGTTGCGATGGGATTGGATAGAGGGGAAGCGAGCTGCTCTGCCTGACGCGAAAGCTGGGCCACGTGTCATCTGGCTCGGCAAACCCGCCCGAGATGTTTTGTCTTCCCTCCCTCGAACCTGCGAATATGTTTTTGCGCATAAAGAAGGGCCCATACCGGACAGCACTCTTTATAATGTTTGGTGCAATGTCCGATGCCTCGCCGATGTTGAGGATCTCCGCCTTCATGATCTTCGCCATGGGTTTGCCTCCACTGCCATCGGTGCAGGAGAAAGCCTACGTACCGTTGCTGGGCTTTTAGGACACTCCGATTTAGAAACCACGGCAGGTTACGCACATCTTGCCAAAGCCCCAATCAAAGCGGCGGCTAAACGGGTGGGAACGTATCTCGATAACACCCTCAATAATCGCAAACCTATTGGACGTCCGCCAAAAAACAAAAAACCCAATGACGACGTTCTGGCGCGATATCTCGCAGGTAAAATCCATCTCGTCGATTTTTGTAAATCCGAAGGGATCAATTCCAAGACATTCTACAAAAAACTCATCAAATGGCATAAAGACCAACGGGGGACTAAATGATGCGCTCCTCTATTCTATTAACGGAAGCGTTAGTTAAAAACGCCAAACCGGAAACCCGTGAATATGTCATCCGGGATATACAATGTCCTGGGCTAACCCTCAGGGTTCAACCGTCGGGAACCAAGTCATGGGTCATGCGCGTGCGGCAAAACAAAAAATATCGCCGTATAACAATTGGCAGCGCTACAAAAGTCGGTGTTCTTGAGGCGCGCGGACGTGCTCATGCTATCCTTGCCGCAGATACACCTACGCCTCCGTTAAATGAGAGCGGGCCACCCGCTATCACTTTCGCTAAACTCGCGGATCATTTTCTTAAAGCCAAGGAAGGCATTTACAAACCAACAACAATTGAAGCTCTGGAAGTATATCTGAATACACAACTTCTGCCGGCGTTTGGGAGCACGGCCATAAACCGACTGACAACTCCCGAGATTGCCAACTGGTTCCACACCTACTCCCAAACGCGGCCGGGCGGCGCAAATCAAGCTCTTGGACATTTAACCACCATTCTGACGTTCGCGCGTCAAGTAGGTCACTTGTCTTATGACGCGCCCAATCCTTGTGCCCCTATCAGGAAAAACCGGAGACTGGCACGAGGGCGGCTATTAACCTCCGCACAAATAAAAACCCTTGGAGTGGCTCTCGATCAAGCACCACCACAACACGCCCAAGCTGCTGATGCGATCCGGTTGATTTTGCTGACTGGCTGTCGCTCGGGTGAAATCCTTAGACTTATGTGGACCGAGGTGAAGCAGGATAGGCTTTCCCTGACCTCTACCAAAACTGGCCCGAGAGACGTGATGCTCGCCCCCGCAGCAATCGAGTTGCTTGGCAAAAAGCGACGCGCATCAAACAGGGTTCACGTCTTCCCCAGCCCCAATGACCCCACCCGCCCGGTTCATCGCATTACATCCGCATGGGTGTATATCAGGGCACAAGCGGAACTGCCCAGAGACATCCGCCTGCACGACCTTCGCCACACTTACGCCAGCCATGCAATCATGCGTGGGGAAAGCGTTGCAATGGCAGGTCAGCTTCTGGGTCACGCCCGCACAATTAGTACGCAGCGATATTCCCATCTCGACGGGCAGCACTTGATCAATGCGGCAGAACGGGTGTCAAAAGTGGTTGCGGGTTTGTTGGAGCAAGAATGCTGAATGGGCACAATAGTATTTACCCTCGGCAGCAAAGTGTACTGCCGAGGATGAGCGATGCAGATTTACTCGTACGAGGTAAGTTATTAGGAGTTTTGGGAAATGTAGTGCACAGGCTCATAGCCTGAAGGTCGTAGGTTCAAGTCCTATCCCCGCAACCAAATCACACTAAGAAAACTAAGAGTTGCAACCCGACTTAAACACTCGGAAATTGAAAGCGCGCTTCCACATCAACGCCACCTCAACGTTGGACGAGGTAGCTGGGAAAATCGCGTAAAATCAAGGAATTCAATTAGAAGTAAAATTGTAGCGCTACAATTTGCAAGAGATAATTGCCTACTTTTGTGAAGTCGGCAAAGAATGAGAAGTCTCCGCCTTAATTAGGCACTAAATTGAGCTCAATTTCGACCACGCTTTGAAAGTAAATTCGCTTACTCAAGAGAGCTATAAACCTGACTTTTTTAGAGGCCCTAATTAAGAATTTTTTCAAAATCTTCCAAAAACTGCATCTGAATGTCTGTTTCAATCCATTTTGAGTTTATGGAGCGAGTTTTAAAAACAGCCGTATCAGCAGAATATCCGTTGTAGATCAATTGGGCGGCTAACATTGTTCCGGTTCGTCCTTTCCCTGCCTGGCAATGGTAAACGCAAATCTGCTTATTCTTGAGATATTGATTTACGACGCGACAGGTTTTTAGTGCTTCTTCAAATTTCGGTGCATGCAAGTCCACGATTTTCAAATGGAGTGACGTAATATTGTGTTGGGCAAGCAACTTTACGGGCGGCCGCCAATTATTGGTCAATGTGACAAGTAGTGAAACGCCCAGCATTTCCAGCGAAGCGATATCACGCTGCATTTCTGAGAAATTACCAGGTCTGCTAACACCGCCTAATAACCCGTTCACCAGCCAGTTGAACTCACTTGGCCCTTTACTAGCAGAAATATATTTCCGATCTCGATCAAATAAATCAATTCCAAACGAATTAATCGTGTCGGAATCCTTTAGATTTACATTGTTAGGAGGAAGTAGCACTAATTAAACCAGATCGGGTTGGACCATGCTCGGCGTCCAGCAGCATCGATTAGGGTAACACGTAGCCATGGGCTGTCTGACAGTTTTCCTATTTTAAGGCTTGCCTTCGTTAACGTATCCCCGAATTCGCCAACTGTTGATGCACATTCACCTTGCAGGATAACAGCAGAAACCGGCGAACACCGCACGTGAACTTCATCCCCTATGATTTCCAAGTCGATGAAATCAGGGCCGGTAGTTGAATACATCGCACCGTCTTTTAGCGCCTGCAATAAAGCTTCCGGTGTGTTTTCTTCGGATTTCACCATTACCCAGCCACCAAAAGCATCCAGATTGCCGTGCGCGAAATGTGCGTCGTCGGTGGCGATAAAGCTAAACCTTTTGCCGTCGCGCGCCAGTACATCGGCGGCATGAAGTCCACTTCCGCGATCACATTCCACATCGCAGCCATGATTGTAAATTTCTACCGCATGAGCGGAGTCTATAGAGCACATGTCCGATTCAGTAAGACCTGACCATTCGGGATGGGCAATCGCGACAAATGCTCCAGCTTCGACGGCACGGCGTGCAATTTCCTGACCTGTTTCCTGCTCCGGTATCGGATAAGCTTCAGGCGAATTCGAGGGGGCAAAATTAAACGGCAACCCTACTGCAAGGATGTGCCATAGTTCTCCCAAGTCATTGCTGCCGGAATGAAGCTCGGCTCCGATAATTGTTGTGAATTCTTCGTCGCGATACGGTCGTGTATCCGTGATTGGGTAATCAAAACGGCCAACGAAGTGATCTGTCAGGGCAAGGAAATCATATCCCTGTGCCTTATATCGACGGCATACTTCAGCCACTTCGAGTCGACCATCCGAGTTCGTGCAATGCGTGTGTAGGTTGCCCCGATAGAATTTACCTGGGTATGAAAAGGCATTAGGCCGCATGGGTTCTCCTGATTGTTGATGTTTTAGTTTGGTCCCTGAGTTTCATACGGTTTCTACTCATATCAACTCGAGCACATATGTAGTATTTCACCGACTGGTCGGATCAAGTTTGTCCCGTACCCAGTCACCCACAAGAGCAAATGCCAGTGTCGTCACAAAAATCACAAGAGCAGGAAGTGTAGCGAGCCACCAAGCAGTGAGCAGATAGTCGCGGCCAAATCCAACCATGTTACCAAGACTAGTCATCGGAGGCTGGATACCCAAACCAAGAAAGCTCAGTGATGTTTCAAGCATGATTGTTTGTGGAAAATTCAAAGTCATGTTCACGATCAGCGCATTTGCAATGTTTGGTAGGATATGTCGACCATAGACGCGAAACGATGAGGCTCCCAGTGTTCGGATAGCAACTGCGTAACCTTGTTTGATTGAAGACAGAGCCAAACCGCGCGTGATTCTTGCATATCTCTCCCAGCCGTAGATGCCCATTAGCAGGATGAAGAGGGTCAAACTATTGCTGAAAAAAGCTACGACGGCGAGCGCCAAAATCATGAAGGGGATGGCTGCCTGATAGTCGATTGCGATCATTACGATATCATCGACGATCCCGCCGAAGTGCGCGGCACATAGCCCAATCACAGTACCAATTACAGCGCCTATAAGAGTGCCTGCCATCGCTACAAGCAGGCTAATTTGGATCGAAGTAATCAGTCGGCTTAGCACATCCCGACCAAGTTGATCCGTTCCCAGTATATGATCCCAAGTACCGCCATTAAGCCAGACAGGTGGTTGGAGGCGCGCGCGCAGATCAATAGACTGATAGTCATAGGGTGATAATAAATCGCCTGAAACTGAAACCAGAAGCAATAGCACAAGCCAGGCACAGGATATCCAGATCAGCAACGGAATTGCGGGCCGGCGGCGAATTGAGATGTTTGCATCGCTCATAATATTATTCCCCTGTACGCAGACTGGCGACCCGTGGATCAAGCCAGCCATATAATAGGTCGATTGTTAGGTTGGTAATAACCATCGAGCAGGCGATTAACATGACGATGATCTGAACAACGGCTAGGTCCCTGTTGGCAACCGAAGTTACAAGAAGTCGCCCTAATCCAGGCCACGCAAAAACGTTTTCGGTAACAACACCGCCTGCGATTAACGTTCCGATGAAAAATCCAGCTACGGTTACTAACGGAATCGCGGCATTTGGCATCGCGTGACGCCAAATTGTTTGGTGTCGAAGCAGGCCTTTTGCGCGTGCGGTCTTCATGTAGGGCTGATGCAACGTTTCCAACATTGCCGACCTCGTGAAACGCGCAAATACTGCGGCTTCAGCGACCCCCATGGTTATCACCGGCATCACCAAATGTTGCCACGTCCCGCTTCCACTTGTTGGTAGCCAGTTAAGCGTTACGGAAAATACCAGAATAAGAAAAACACCCAATACAAAATTCGGGATACTAAATCCGGCAACAGCGGTAAGCATCGTTACCCGGTCAATCCAGCTGTTACGATAGAGCGCAGCAATTACTCCGGTTGGAATTCCTATCAGCAAGGTGACAACAGCGGTAACCCCCATCAAGAGCATTGTTTTTGGAAGGCGTTCCATTACAGCTTCCATTGCGCTGCGTTCTTCGAAGTAGGAGTATCCGAAATCCCCGTGCAGGCAGTTAATTATGAACTGCCAATACTGCACCAACACTGGTCGATCGAGGCCCCAGCGGGTGCGAAACTCATCCAGAGCACGAGGATCAGCGTCAATTCCAAGCACGTAAATTGCCGGATCGCCCGATAGACGCAGAACAATAAATACTGTGGAGACGATCAGGACTACCGTAAGCAATGCGCGGGCGATTTTTTGGGAGATAAAAATAAAGTTCATTTGATAACATCCGCGTTTATTCGTGATACTTCGAAGCAAGCCACTGAATGGCCTTTTTCAATTTCTCTGCGCTGTGGATTTTGTTGTTTGCATTGTGCAGTTGCGTAACGGCAACGGGGATGGAATCGGCAACCATCTGGCGGGTCAATCGGGCTTGGTGGCTCCCCGTCCAATTCAATGCGGGACTTTGAAACGCCATGTGCAGCTTTGGGAATAGCTGAGACCAATGCCTGCGTGTAAGGGTGGCGTGGAGAGTTGAATATTTCTTCGGCTGTGCCGCTTTCTACGATGCGTCCAAGGTACATAACCGCCACTCTATCGCAAAGGTGACGTACAACAGACAAATCGTGACTGATGAAAAGTAATGTTAACCCCATCTCGCGGCGCAATTGCTGAAGAAGGTTTATAATTTGGGCTTGAATGGAAACATCTAGCGCAGAAATGGGCTCGTCGCATATCAGCACTTCCGGTTCAAGAATAAGTGCGCGTGCTAAAACTACGCGCTGGCGTTGACCTCCACTGAGCTCGTGCGGAAACTTCGTGTATTGGTTTGAGCGAATACCGACGGTCTTCAACATTGCGGCCGCGATTTCGTGACGTTTTTCTTTATCAGAAATCTTGTGAATAATGAGGGGTTCAATAACCTGATTGAGAATATTGATACGTGGATCAAGCGCGCCGAGCGGGTCCTGAAACACGTACTGGAGTTTCCGTCTAAGAGGTTTCCACTCGCTGTTAGACAAGCCAAGCAACGTGTCACCTCTGTATCGAACATCCCCCTCGTTTGCGGTTGCCATATTTAGTATAAGTTTGGCTGTTGTAGATTTGCCGCATCCGCTTTCGCCAACCAGACCGAAGGCTTCACCCGGTTTGATGTCGAAATCTACACCGCTGACCGCCTGAACCATTTTACGCGGGCCAAATAAGTGATCGCGAAGGTTTGTTTTGAACGTGCAATGTAAATTTTTAACATCGATCAAAGGTGTGTCGGGGAAAGTTTGTTGCATCATACTTCGAGTTCCTCGTATTCAGCCGAAAAGGGGGAAAAACAAGCAAATTTATGCTTGGATTCCGAGGATTTAAGGTCAGGAAATTCAGCGTAACAACGCTCGGAAACACGCGGGCATCGGGTGGCAAAGTCGCAGCCTGCACCAAATTCGTGCGGTTGCGGTACAACCCCTGGAATTGGAGTAAGTTCGTCATCTTCGCCATCGACACGAGGTAACGAAGCCAGAAGACCAGAGGTATACGGATGATGCGGTCGATTGAATACAGTTTGGACTGTGCCGGTTTCGATTACACGACCGCAATACATTACAACCATTCGATCGCAGACTTCTGCCACGACACCTAGATCATGCGTAACCAATATGATTGACATGCCGCGCTTGTCGCGTAGGTCACGTAATAAATCCATGATTTGGGCTTGCACAGTAACATCAAGCGCCGTTGTAGGTTCGTCAGCAATCAAGAGATCTGGCTCGCCCGCCAGCATCATCGCGATCATCACACGCTGGCTAAGCCCGCCTGAGAGTTGATGTGGATAGGTTTTAAGGCGTTTCTCGGGGTCAGGAATACCAACATCGCGAAGAAGTTCTACGGCTTTGTTTCGTAGAGTTTTGCGGTTTAAACGCGTTTTGGCTGTTACCCGGATTGCCTCAATTAACTGTTTTCCTATGGTTTGAACTGGATTTAGCGCACTCATCGGATCCTGAAATATCATCGCAATTTCACGACCGCGCAATCTGCTCATTGATACATCGTTTTGTGGGTCAACAAGTTCATTCTTCCAATGGACCTCACCACCGAGCCGCACATTGTCGTCAAGCAATCCCATAGCAGCCATACAAGTAACGCTTTTGCCGCAACCACTTTCGCCGACAAGACCGATAATTTCTCCTTGGCCAACTTGCAGGTCGACTCCACGCACCACTGGAATGCTCAAGTAGTTGGTGGCAAAGGTTACACTCAGCTGCCTGAGCTCCAAAAGCGGTTCCATAGATTCTCCCAGTGTTGATAAGTCAGTGTGAGGGACGGAACATCGCCCCTCACTTTTTGCGTTAGTTAGTGAATTTCAGAGCACGATGGCTGAAATCCATAAACGAGGTGTCAGTATGGGACCATTCGATACCGCTGCGAATGCCATAGAAGATCGGCAAGGTATGCAGGTAAGTACCTGGTGGATCAGTGCGCTCGTATATTTCCAACATTTCGCGCATTGCGTTAACGCGGGTCGCTTTGTCACCCGACATCAGCTGTTCGCCCCACTTGTTGAATTCAGCGCTTTCATATGTACCATTGCGTTGGAACCAACCATCTGGGCCATAGAGGCGGTAAATCTGACCAAGTGGATCAGGATATTCAGCGCTGTTTGACCAGTTGAATACCGCGCGACCTTCGGCGTCATCCTCGATTTGACCCCAGTTTTCTTTCAACTCAAGCTTAATATTTACGCCAACTTGGCGCCACATTTCGGCTAGAATTTGCGCGGTGTCTACTTCACCAGTGTAGTAGTCTTGCAAGTAGCGGTAGGAAATTTCTTCGCCGTTATACCCAGCTTCCTTTAGCAACTGCTTGGATTTTTCAGGATCGTAGTTTGTATCTTCATGGTCTGCGATAAACAGATCCCCGAAGATTTTCATCTGCATACCCTGCGGTACCGATACCAGACCACCGTAAATCGCATCAACTATCAGCTGCCGGTCAATCGCATGGCTTAGCGCCTGACGGATGCGAATATCCTGCAACTGCGGGTGCTTTTCGTCAAAGATAACAACACGAATGTTGCGAATTGGACCACCTGCTACGCGCGTGTCCGGATCGTCCTGCAAGATTTTAAACTGATCTGTTGTGACCTCGGTTACGAATTGGAATTCGTCCGTTTTCAAACCGGCGATACGTGCTGCCATTTCAGGTACAACTTTGAAAGTTACACTTTTCGCTGGTGGGGTTCCGCCCCAGTAACCGTCAAAAGCCGAAAGCTGGATTTTGTCACCGTGCACAACTTCACTTATGGAATATGGTCCAGTGCCGACAGGGCTTTTTAGCCATTCTTCCCAGCTGCCAGCAGCTTGAT
>CALCGO010000481.1 GCA_937901055.1 uncultured Rhodobacterales bacterium | reverse complement strand
TGAAGCGAATGTAGGAGCGCTTTGCGTCCATAAAATCGCGAAACAAGGGTTGCTGCGTGCGAAGATCTAGCGTGTCGATTTCATTGATCACCACAAGAGCTTTATCTGAGTTGCCAAAGAGCTGGAAATTAGTCTCTGCCATAATTTGTGACTGCAGGTCTTTCCCTGAACTTCCCCCATTGAATTCCCAGGTCATGTTCTGGATGTTTTTGGTTTTGAAGTATGTCTGGGCAATGACACGCGCGGCTTCCGTCTTTCCAGCGCCAGGTGGGCCCACGAGTAATAGGGGCTTTGAGGGTATAGCAGTACAGTATTGCTGTATGATGCCTGCGTTGAGCGGATCGGCAATAACGAGATCCTCAAAAGTTGATGGAAGATGTTTGAGATCAAAAGACATGTTTGCCTCCATGAGAAAAATGGAAAAGGGCGACCTTGAAGCCGCCCGTTGAAATTTAATTTAGCCATAATGTGGAGCTGTCGCGCCATTTGTGCGTATCGCTGTTCCATTGATCGAGGCATTCGGCATTGAACTCACAGTGATCATTTTGGAGGTAAATTCGCGGACATCGCGTGCACGTCGTTCTGCAAGATCACCAGCATCAACCTGCGCTTTGCTATCCTGGGCACGTTGATCCAGATCTTTGCCGGAAGATACTAGGACTGCGTCAATGACACCTGCTTCGTTGCAACCGTAGACAATTGTACCTGTGCCATCATCGTGACAGCGCACAAGAGCAACCGCGTAATCTTCTTCATAGTCTGTATTTGGTTGAATGAAGGTAGGAAGCTCAAATGTGCTGACCCCGACCTGGACATCTGCCAGGCCATCAAGCGCTAGCTTTTTATAATCATCCTTGCTCATTGTGCTGGCTTTTTGTGCCTTAGGAACACGGCGCACCTCTTCAATGCCGCCACATTCTTGCACATAGCTGGTGAAGCTTTGATCTGGACCTTTCATGTCATGGGCGATCGCAATCACGCGGGCGTAAGAGTCCTCACGCCGACCTGCTTTACCAAAGACATAGCGAATGACCTTCAGTGCTAAGCTGGTATTTGCCTGAATTTTTAGATCCAAATCTGTGAGCAGTGAGGCAAAGGCACGACGCTTGCCTACTTCGGCCTTCAACTCAGAATAAAGTGCGTAGATTTGCTCCAAGATTGCATAGAGCTCAGTTGTGGCGGCACGCATTGTGCCTTCTTCCCAGACCACGCGCGCGGCGGACATTTGCTCGAGGCGCGTATGGATGTCGTGTTTAATTTGAGATTGAACTGACATTGGTTTTTCCTTTCAGAACATTTGATTGAAACCCCTGAAAACACAGGGGTGGTTGCAAACTCTGATGCTGGATGACGCTTCATGACACAAAGTTAAGGTGAACAGTCATTTGCGGGCATGTAGGTTCAAACAAGCACAGAATGAGACTCACGCTATCGACTTTGAACCTTGAAAAACTAAAACCATATACATCATGAAGGAGATGGTTTTATGGTCTACGACGCGACCATTGAGCTGCAATCGCCACTGAGCTTTATGACAGCTCCGCCAAATATAGACGATTTAAAAGGCACGAGATTCCGTGAGCCCAGAAATTCGCCCTATAAAGATGCACCTGCCTTCATGGCCTCGCTTTATTACTGGTGGTGGGCTTTCTTACGGCGCAACACCGCATACAAACGCACATGCCGCCAAAGTGGCAATGGAAGACTGGGGTGGCTTTATAATGATTTTGGGAATGTTTTTGGCAATGACTTCTTATCTTGGTGGCGAAGTCATCAATTGCTCTTTGCAGAACAGAATAAAGCAATGCCAGAAGAAGCAGGCATTGGCCTGAACTACTGGCTTGATCCTCGCAAACCCTTCAATCAGATCCACGAAGAGACTAAAGCACTGCACTTACGCGCACATTCACTTTTAAAAAATAATGAATCTACGCGTGCTTCCTCAGCACGTTACCCAATCTATAAAAATGTCTCTTCACACACACTGTACAAAACACTGACACTCTGGGATCTGCACCTGTATTATCCCGATATGTCAAAATATGACTTAGGTGTAAAAGCGGGGCTTAAGCCTAATCTTATGCCTGAGACCAAATATGGTGAACGGCGGACCAAACAGGCGATGCAGGTCAAAGCACACAATCACCGTGCGCGCACAAGCATTGCCAATCAGACCAGTCGATATCTACGCACAGCGCGGCAGTATATTGAGAATGTCGGCAAGGGTGAGTTTCCAAAATCTGTGGGCCGTTAAAACAAGTATAAACAACCTTAGGGTGCATTTTATCCACAGGTTCGCTAATCAAACACTGTGTTTGCAACAGTACTGTTTGCCCACTTTGCTCAAACAGTACTGTTTGGTCACTTGTAAATAAATGCCATGTTAACATGCAGTGTTTGCCCGCACATCAATAAGTAGAACACATCACACCTTTAAGGTGTATTCCTCATAAAAACAGATGTTTAAGTGATAAATAACTGTGAGGCAGGTCCTCCTGCCCAACAGTTGAGGAATTTTAGATGTCACGACATATTTTAGAAACAGCGCGCCGCGAACTTATCTCTGCAGGACTTGTGCAGCATTCCACGGAGTTTTGCCGCGCTTGGCTTGGGAAAAGTGAATGTTACCTGCGAACTTTGCGCATTCAAAACATTGACCCAAGCGCAGACGCACTTTCAACCTTTGCGAGTAAATTACGCTATTATGCAGAACGTCTTGAGCAGACTGGAGAAAGCAACCATCTAGCCCTGGCACGCTTGCTAAGAAAACATCAAAAACTAAGCGAGGGCGCCCTAGACCAAAAAGCGCGTCATAAGTGGATGCAGCCCGAGAGGATGGGTCTATGAAAGCGCTCGAAATGGGTCTTGCAGCTAAAAAATTTGCACTGCGGTTTTTTCTAGGGAAGTACTTATCAGTTCTGGGTGGTGATTTTGCGCCACCCCAGTATGTAAACCTAGGAGCTGCTCATGGATGATCGTGAAGAAATGCGCCGCCTCATTGACATGATCGAAAAGTCCGCAGGATCCAATACGATTGAGCAGGCAGTCGATGATCTAAAGACTTTTGCGAATACGGCCAGCTTCTTGGCAAACAAGCTCGATAGCAGGCTGAAGGCAGGCGAGGTGAAGAAGAAAAAGCCTGTAAAGTCTGGCAAGGGGATAGGGCTATCGAAACCAGCGCCACCTCCCATTCCAAAGTTCCGTAACACACCTAAACCGCAGGACTCTGTGAGTGGTATGCCTCAAGCTACCAGCACCAGCATCTCACAAGCCGACTATGACAAGGTGAAGCCCATGCGCCCAATGGGAGCGTTGAGCGCAAACGAGAGTTGATTTGTTACGCACTTAAGTGTCTGTTTTTAAGCAAAAAATGTGTATTATTTGCATAAAGATCGTCAGTTTTAGACTTGCCCAATCAAGAAGACGACAGGCATAGCGAGAATGGTTTTCAGCACATATGCTGTTATTCATCGTCCGAAGGCTCATCTGATGGGTCATCTTTGTCAGCATCTGCATCGTCTGAGCCTGTATTTGGATCCCGTTCTTCTGCGCTGACGGCCTCGTCCATGCTCACAGTATTCACCACAAGCTCAAAGGTATCGAGAATATCAAGATGGTTCTGTGTTAGGTAATCTTTCACGGTTGGTGTGGAGATCAGTTTGCTTAAATACCCGCGCGCGACGACTAAATTAAGGAGGTCTGAGCCGTAATTGGCCTCTGCATCTTTGTACTTGGTTTGCACCTGGCTCATTTCTTTTTCCAATTTAACGATCTTTTCTAACGGATCTCCTTGAGGAATGTCTGGTTTGGAGGGCGCCGTGTCTGTGCGCTGTTCTGGCGGCGTTGCCTTAAGTAGGGCTTCAGCGTGGGGTCCTGTGATTTTATCTGCGGCGATCATCAACTCGACGGCCTCCACTTGGCGCGCAGCTTTCATTTTGCGCAGGAAACGTGTGACCTCTGGGTTGAACTGTTGGTCTTGTAAGAGCTCAACGGCCTGGGGGCACACACCATGCAACAAGTTCACACGAGTGTTAATGGCTGAGAGATTGACATTAAACGCGCGTGCTAAGCGCTCTTTGCTGACACCTTTGTCGATTGCGCGACGCAACATATAGTGCTCCTGCACCGTAGACAGTCTATTTATGCGATGATTGTAGGTGTAGGTCTCAAAATCTTTGGCGATAAGACAAGGGGCCTGATCTTCGCCCAATTCCTTGAGTGCGAGCACGCGTAGGTTCCCATCGAGTAGGAGGAAGGTTTCGTTTTGGTCATCTGTTGGGATTATAGAAAGCGGCTCAATCAATCCAATTTCTTTGATGGAAGAGAGGATCTGTTTGAATTTGCGCGTGGTCATCACACCGTCAGGTACTTTCTTGCTTGGCATCAAATGTTCGATGGTGACTAATTGAGGCAGGTTTTCGTAGTTTAAACGAATATCGGACGGGCTGTCGTTTTTCTTCTTGAAGCTCTAGTTGCTGTAGCTCGTATCCTTGCCAAAATAGTCGCGAATCTAGGGATAATTCATGCCACACGTTGCTGCTCATCATGATCACGATCATGCCGCTGCTTCTTCTTCAGAAACAGGTACAAGTTGCTGCGGCGGTGATGCTATCGCGCCAACGCAAGTCAGCGCCTCCGACGGGCGAAGTTTTCACGTCAGCGGTTTGGACTGCGCGGAAGAGGTCTCGATCCTCAACAAAGTCGTCGGTCCAGAGGTCGGAGGGGCGGAATTTCTGGCCTTTGACGTCATTAACGCCAGAATGACCGTTCTTGAAGGTGGCACGTCAGTGTCCTCGGACAACATCATCAAGGCGGTCGCATCAACAGGCATGACGGCCAAACCGTGGGATGTCGAGGACGCCAGCGCTGATCAGGCTGCACATCTGAAGAAACAAAAGCTGTTCACGATGCTGAGCGGAGGCTTTTGGGCGGCGGGGTTCATTTACCACCTTGTTGAAACTGGCATCGGCGGGGCCATCGGCATTTTTTCCGGCCATGGTGAAGCCGCGATGCCAATTGCGGAAATCGCCTTGTTCGCTGGCGCTATTCTATTAGGTGTGTGGCTGGTCGCACCTAAAGCATGGTCGTCTGCGCGTCGGATCTCTCCTGATATGAACCTGTTGATGGTGGTTGCCGTTGCCGGTGCAATCGCACTTGGAGAGTTCTTTGAGGCCGCGACTGTTGCGTTTTTCTTCTCACTTTCACTGTATCTTGAAAGCTGGAGCGTCGGGCGCGCACGCAATGCTGTCTCGGCACTTCTCGACCTCGCGCCTCCTACGGCGCGGATTATTTACGATGATGGGTCTGAGGCTGATATGCCTGCAGCGGCCGTTGCTATTGGAACCAAGTTCATCGTGCGCGGTGGTGACCGCATTCCTCTCGACGGAGAAGTTGTCGACGGGGCGGGAGCCGTCGACCAGGCCCCCATTACAGGTGAAAGCGCCTTGGTGCCAAAGGAGGCAGGCGACGATGTCTACGCGGGCACCATAAATGGTGAGGGCACGTTGACTGTACGGGCATCGAAGGCCGCGTCTGACACGGTTCTGTCCAAGATCATTCGCATGGTTGGCGATGCGCATTCGCGTCGCGCGGAGGTCGAACAATGGGTGACAAAGTTCGCCCGCATTTACACGCCAGTTGTGATGGTGCTTGCCATTCTCATTGCTGTAATCCCCCCACTTGTCGCGGGCGGCGATTGGGGCTTTTGGTTCTACAACGCACTGGTTCTTTTGGTCATCGCCTGCCCTTGTGCTTTGGTGATCTCGACTCCAGTTTCTATTGTCGCGGCCCTCGCCGCCTCGGCGCGCAACGGTGTGCTGATCAAGGGCGGAGCCTATGTCGAAGCCCCGGGTCGCACGACAGCACTGGCCATGGACAAGACCGGTACGATCACCATGAGTGAGCCCGAGGTTGCGGCCATTTATCCGCTTGGTGACACAAGCGAAGCCGAACTTATGGCACGGGCCGTTGCCCTCGAAGCGCGCTCGTCACATCCTCTGGCACGGGCGATCCTTGGCCGTGCAGAGCGAGACGGAATAAAAATTGTCGCCGCCGAGGATACCCGAACCGTTCCAGGACGCGGCCTTGAGGGTCAAATGGATGGTCAGTCCATATGGCTCGGCTCCGATCGGTTTGCCGAGGAAAAGGGCCTTGGCGGGGATATCCCGGCTGATCTACGCAATCAGATCGAAGGCGCTGGAAGCACGCTTGTGGCGATCGGTGACGCGAAAGGCGTCAGCGGCGTTCTCGAACTGCGTGACCGGATCCGGCCAGATGCCAAGGGCATTATCGCGCGCTTGCACGCTCAAGGCGTTAAAAAGATCATCATGCTAACGGGTGACAACGCGGCCACCGCAAGTGCAGTGGCTGCCGAGGTCGGCATCGACGAGGTGCGTGCAGAACTCTTGCCCGAGGACAAGGTCACAGCGATCGAGGAGCTGGTCGCACAATATAGCACCGTCGCAATGATCGGGGACGGAGTGAATGACGCACCGGCAATGGCGCGTGCGCATTACGGCATCGCAATGGGCGCAGTTGGGTCGGACGCTGCGATTGAAACGGCGGACATCGCGCTCATGACCGATGATATCGGCAAAGTTCCATGGCTGATCGGGCATTCGCGCCGGACCATGTCGATCATCAAACAGAACATCGGCCTGTCTTTAGCAACCAAGGCAGTCTTCGTAGTCGCGACCGCCTTTGGCATGGCGTCCATGTGGGGCGCGATCGCGGCAGACGTCGGGGTTTCGCTCCTCGTTGTCGCGAATGCCTTGCGGTTGTTACGAGCGCGCGACAACGATCAAGGACCGCGCGGCGGAGAGCAAGTTGGCGAAGAATTGGCAAAGGGCGCGCTGGCTCACGGCCATTGATTGGCGGAAGGCAACGCTGTATCAGATAGGCAAAACGAACCTCCGAAGAAGAGGCATTGGGCAGTAATGATAACAAAATTACCGAGACGGCTGTTCCTATCTGGTGCGGTCGCGACATTCTTGGCCGGATGCGCCAACAAATTCAGTTCGTACACTGGCCCTGACGTGACACGCCTGCGCCTCTACAAATCTCAACGACTGCTCGTTCTCGATGGAGCGCAGGGCGTGCTGCGCTCTTACCCGGTCGGGCTTGGTTTTGCCCCGGAAGGACACAAGCAATTCGAGGGCGACGGACGCACGCCCGAAGGAACCTATACCATCGACCGCCGAAATCCCGAGAGCCTGTTTCATCTCTCAATTGGCATTTCGTACCCGAATGCGGCCGACCGCGCTTTTGCGGCAGCTCAGGGCCAGTCTCCAGGGGGTGATATCTTTATCCACGGTGGCCCGAGGCGGGGGATCGATCCAACGAATAAGCAGGACTGGACCGCCGGATGTATTGCGGTCAGTGATCGGCAGATTGAAGAGATTTATGCAATGGTGCGCGATGGCACGCCCATCGACATTTATGCCTGACGACGTGCGTCCCACACCGGATACAACAAAAGTACGCCAACGCCACATACGACAAAAACATCGGCCAAGTTGAAGGCCGGCCAATACAGGCCCGCGATGTGGAAGCTCAGAAAGTCAGTAACGGCTTGAAATCGGAAGCGATCTACAACGTTTCCGAGTGCGCCGCCAATGATCGCACCAAGTGCAACAGCTTCGATACGATTGTCGCTGCGAAAAAGCAGCACACCGAGAACGGCACATATCAAAAGCGCCAATGCCGACAGTCCCCACCAAGGCATGCCCCCGAACATCCCGAAGCTAACCCCATCATTTTGAACATACACAAGGTCGAATATGGGTAAGATTTGAATGCCGGTGGCAAACGAGGATGCGTTGTCCATGACAAAGAACTTCGTGACTTGATCCACGAAAAGAGCGATCAACACGGTAGTCAGGCCGGGAAGGATGAATATCTTCATCTTTTTTTATCCGAGCCAGACGTCCAAAAACAGCATGATGACCAAGCCGATCGCAAGGCCAAGTGTTGCCTTGTTCTGATGACCGCTTCGGTGGGTTTCAGGAATGATCTCGTGACTGATAACGTAGAGCATCGCACCTGCGGCAAACGCCAAACCCCAAGGAAGAAGCGGTTCGGAGATCGTGATGATCCCCGCACCCAAAAGCCCTCCAATGGGTTCAACCATGCCAGTTAATGCGGCGATCCCCCAAGCCCGGACTTTCGAATACCCTTCGCCGAGCAGTGACACCGCGACGGCCAGACCTTCGGGCGCGTTCTGCAGCCCGATCCCGATCGCAAGCGGCATACCACCTGACACACCGTCCGCGCCGAAGCCGACGCCAACAGCGAGCCCTTCAGGAAAATTGTGGATCGTGATGGCGATAATGAACAACCACACCCGTCGAAGGGATGCTGCCTCCGGCCCTTCGCGACCTGTGCTGAAATGCTCATGCGGGAGTTTCTCGTTCATGAGTGCCACGGCACCCATCCCGAGGAGGATCGCAATACACACAATAGCTGCCGGTGCGGCCTCGTTCACATACCGTAGTTCAGCAGCATCAAGTGCCGGTATAATCAAGGAAAAGAACGATGCCGCCAGCATCACGCCTGCTGCGAAACCAAGTGAGAGGTCTCGGGTAGCGCGAGACGGTACGCGACCAAAAAGCACGGGTATTGCGCCAATGGCGGTCATTGAACCTGCGGCAAGACTACCCAGAAATCCGAGCATGATGGGGGAGAGAGTGTCCAAATTTATATCTTTCGTTGTAAATCTCTTCAGTCGCCAGAATAGCTTGAGAAGACTTCTGTCGACCCGTCGTTGTTGATGAGAAACACGTCGTAGGCCTCACGCCAGCGGCTCTGATCCATACCAGGCGAGCCAAGCGGCATGTCCGGCACCGCGAGGCCTACTGCGTCTGGTCTTTCGCTGAGTAACCTGCGTATATCACCCGCTGGGACATGGCCTTCGATCACATATCCGTCGATGAGCCCCGTGTGACAGGACACCATACGTTGCGGAACGCCATTATCGAGTTTGAAGCGTACAAAAAGGCCTGCAAACATATCCTCACCTGTGGGTTCAAAGCCGTTTTCTTCGAGGTGTTTCATCCACGCTAGGCAGCACCCGCAGCCATTCGTCTTAATAACTTCAATTTGGGTCGCTTGGGCGATGGCCTGAGCGGCGAAGCTCATTGAAAAAAGGGTTGCGAGCGTAAAAAGCTTCATGAGGATTGTTCTCCGGTTCTTGCAAGGACGCGGCGGATTTTTGGCACCGCGAATTCCCGTTGTTCATGGTAGTCTATTGTGCCGGAAAACTGCCCCTCAGCATCAAAGAGAAAGACGCTTGCCGTATGGTTCATCGTATAGTCGCCGTCCGTGGCGACCTTTTCATAGCGCGCACGGAAGCCAGCGGCAGCGCGCGCTGTCTCTTCAAGCGTCCCGTTCCAGCCTTGGATAGCAGGGTGAAAATAATTGACATATTCCGCCATGGCGTCCACGGTATCGCGCTCCGGATCGACCGTGATGAACACGACGTTCATGTCCGCAACATCATCTCCAAGGTCGTCAAGCCAGCCAGAAATATCCGACAATGTGGTTGGGCAAACATCGGGGCAGTATGTGAAGCCAAAAAACACCATGGATGGATTGCCCAGAAGCGACGCGGGTCCGACGGTTGCACCGCCTTGATCGGTCATCTGAAAGTCCATCTGGGTGAGCGGCAAGGGTCGCTGAGCTACAGGTTCAGGCGCGCCGGGACCGTTCACTCGCCACCAGCCAATAAATAGCGTGAGCGCAAGCGCCCCGCTTATTGCGGCACCATAAGTGAAAAGGGTTCTTCGGTTCATCAGCCTTCCGGACCGAGCGCCGCAATGCCAAAAATTGGAACGTCAACAGTCAGTGTCCCGCCATCGGCAAAGTTTAAGGTTAGCTGAAACGTCTCGCCTTCGATCATCTTGGCTTGCAACCGCATCAGCATCGCATGCATGCCGCCTGGCTCCAGCGAGACACTCTCGCCCGGAGAAATGTTGATTTCACCGACAGGGCCCATGGAACTGACACCATTTGAATCAGTCGTGGTTTCGTGGATGTCCGGCATCATGGCCAATGGGGTTTCCAGCCCGACCAATGTCACCGGGTCAGTGCCCGTGTTGCGCAGGGTCATGTAGGCTACGCCCGGACGGTTGGTACCGATAGACGCGCGGGCCCATGCGTCTTCGATCACAATGTCTTCCGAACCCGCAAGGGAAGCTGTAGGCAATCCGACCAGAATACTGAATGCAAGGGCATGGAAGGTAGATTTTCTCATAGGTTTGTTCCTGATAGTTTTCTGGTCATGATCCATTCGCCGAGACTTCCGCAGCCACGAGGGCGCGCAACTCATCTGCGCCGAAGGGATCAAGAGGTTTTCCATTTACGAAGAAGGTGGGTGTCTGGCGCACGCCAACCGCTTCCACATCGGCGCGATCTTGATTGAGAACGCCAACGGTCTGAGGAGCCATCATCTGCGTTTGCGCGTTGTCAGCGTTAAGACCAGCTTGTTCAGCGATCGCAAGGATTAAACCGGGCGCGGGGGCACCATGGGAGGCCCACCGGGGCTGGAACTCAAGGAGTGCTTCGAGGACCGGCTCAAAAACGCCCTGCATGCGTGCCGCTTCGAGCACACGAATGGCCTGTTCTGAGGCTTCACCGTGGAAGGGGGTATATCTCAGCACGACGCGTACATCGCCGTCATGCTCGGCCAGTATGTCCTTCACAATCGGATGGAAGGCGCGGCAGGCTTCGCAAGCCGGATCGAAGAACTCGACTATAGTCACAGGGGCTTCTTCCGGACCAATGATTGGAGAGTAGGACCGGATTAGTGTTTCCGCGATTTCCGGCTGGACTAGCTCAACCTGAACCACCGAGGCCGAGCGCGACTGAAACCAAACGGCGGCCGCAAAGACTGCAAGACCGACGAGAAGGACCGATAGAACGATCGATTTGTTTTTCATGTGCGTGGTTCCTTCAGGGAGAAAATGGACAGGACCACGATCAACCCGAAGGCGATCAGCGACAAGAGCGGGATTGGGACGCCGAGGAAGACCTGATTGTCATCGGTGCAAGACGGGCCGGTCGCTGTGCAGGGCTGGATGCGCTCCGGGAGAATTCCAGTGTAGAGGCCCAGATGCCAAAGTGCGATGGCGGCCCCACCAAGGGCGAGCGCAACACCGTAGCGGCCGACCCGATGATCTTCCCACCAGAGACCAAGGCTAAGAACGATGGCTAGCGGAAACATGAAAGCGCGCTGAAACCAACACAGATTGCACGGAGCCTGCCCCAGCACCTCACCGATATAGAGCACGGCCAGGGAACTTCCCAAAGCGACGATCCACGCGGCGGTCAAAGCCGTCTCTTTTGACATCAATCGGCTCATATCGACATCCGCGCCTTAAGGTCAGAAAGAATTTCTTCAGCTGATGTGCCATATGTCCAAGCCCCGACATATCCGCCTTGGGGATCAAAGAGGAACAGCTGAGAGGAATGCCCCATCGTGTACCCATTGGGCGAAGCCGCCTCTTCGATCTTCTCGTAATATACACGGAAGGTTTCGGACGTTCGCTTGATCTGATCCGCTGTACCGGTGAGACCGATGATATTGGCATCAAAGGCCGGGACAAACCCTGCCAGTTGTTCGGGCGTATCACGTTCCGGATCAATCGAAATAAAAAGAGGCTGGACTTGGGCCGCGTTAGAGCCGAGCCCATCCATGACGGCGGCAACCTCGGCCAAGGTCGTGGGGCAGACATCAGGGCAATTCGCAAAGCCGAAGAACACGAGCATCCAGCGCCCTGCGAAGTCTTCGTCCGTCTGCACCTTGCCTTGGTGATCGGTCAGTTCGAAATCCGCCCGGAACGCAGGATCATCAGCCCGCGGTTCGCTTCTGGTAGAAACCTGCAGCCAAATGAACCCAACAATCGCGATTGTGACGAGTCCCCAAAGCATTTTTTGTAACGTAGAAAATCTCATTGGTCGTATTACGCCCGATTCCGCCCATTTTTACAGCAGTCTAAATGTTCTAGCTGCTAGAGGTTCAAGCTATTTCTTGGCTAAGAAGCAGCCCTTCACGGACATGTGATTACAGTGCTGGCTTGCGCATGCCAATAGCTATAGCTACCAACACTATAGATATGGAGGTTGCATGCTGACAATTGGAAGCTTGGGAAAGAAGACCGGAACAAAAGTCCAAACCATTCGATACTATGAACAGATCGGCCTGATGCCCGAACCGGGTCGCACTGAAGGCGGGCAGCGGCGTTACGGTTACGCCGAAGTCGATCGCTTGTCCTTTATTCGACACGCGCGCCAGTTGGGATTTCCGCTGGAGGCGATCCGCGAGCTACTTGATCTTAGCGACAATCCGGATCGATCTTGCCATGAGGCCGACTCCATCGCTCGTCGACAACTCAAACAGGTCGAATTGCGGATGGATCGCTTGAAAGCGCTGCGCACAGAGCTGAAACGGATGATCCACGAATGCAGCGGAGGCAATACGGCCGACTGTAAGGTTCTCGAAGTTCTACGCGATCATTCTCAGTGCCTGACCAACCACGATGAGATTGGAGCCTAGTAATGCCAGCACTGGCCGCTTACCCACTCGCCGCATTGGCCGAAATTGCCGGTTGCTTCGCAATCTGTACCTGGTGGCGGCTCGGGGCAACCCCATTTTGGATACTCCCGGGAGGATGCGCCTTGTTAGCGTTTGGTTGGTTGCTGGCGCAGGTCGATACCACCGTCGCGGGGCGAGCATTTGCGGCTTATGGCGGGGTGTATATCGCAGCATCAGTTACGTGGATGTGGCTGGTTGAGGGCCAGCGGCCTGACCGGTGGGATGCAATGGGAGCGGCTGTCTGCCTCTTTGGCGCTGCCGTCATTCTCCTAGGTTCACGCAGCGCTTAAAGTTAAGCCTTTAACCTATAGTCACTGTAGCAATTATACCTTACTCAAAGACGATTCGAGGAGATGTATGATGAGCGCAGAAGACCGGCTGTTAGCAGCCACCCCAATCCTGAATTTCGGCCATCCGTCGATTGAGCAGTTGGTTGCGGAAAGAGGGTGGAAAGCTCTTGCGACCCATGACCGTATTGGCGCGGTCTACGATTTCGTACGCAATGAAATTGCCTTTGGGTCCAGCCGCGCGCCTTTCGAGTCCGGCGAAGTGCCTCGCCGATCTGCTCGGCCGTGCGTGCTGTGAGGTCCATGATGCGGCTCCTTTTACGGAGTAGCGTAAATCAAAGTAAATTACGCCGCAACGTAAATATTTTATTTTTACGCCACAGCGTAACATGCGAGCTACACTCACGACTGCAGCCCCGCAGCGCAGACCTGCTCGGGCGTCACCAGCTTTGACGCAATCAAATCCTCGGTCTGCCGGTTCGTGATATGGCGGCACAGGGGATGGCGCTCGTGAATCCACTCGGCGAGGCTCGCACGGCCTTTGGCTTCGGCCTCTCGCGCCTTCTCACGGTCGGCCTGCACCTGGGCAAGCCCCTTCTCCCACCGGCGCATCTTGAACCAGTTGTCTGAGAAACAGACCTTGC
>CALCGO010000480.1 GCA_937901055.1 uncultured Rhodobacterales bacterium | reverse complement strand
CGTATTTATTTCGCGTCAGGACTTGTCCAACGCGCAAGCTGAAGGTCTCATCGAGCACTTCGGCGCTATCCTTTCCGACAACGGCGGCAAAGTCGTTGATACGGAATACTGGGGCCTTAAAACTATGGCCTACAAAGTTAACAAAAACCGCAAGGGCCACTATGCCTTCGTGAAATCCGACGCGCCAACCGACGCCGTTCAGGAAATGGAACGCCTTATGCGTTTGCACGAAGATGTAATGCGCGTCATGACTATCAAAGTCGACGCACATGAAGAAGGTCCATCGGCAGTTGTTATCGCCAAAAATAGCCGCGACGAGCGTCCTCGCCGTCCGCGTCGCGATTAAGAAAGGAACATAAATCATGGCTAACAAACCATTTTTCCGCCGTCGTAAGACTTGTCCTTTCTCGGGCGACAATGCACCGAAAATCGACTATAAAGACGTGAAACTACTTCAGCGTTATATCTCTGAGCGTGGCAAGATCGTTCCATCCCGTATCACCGCAGTGTCGGCGAAAAAGCAGCGTGAACTGGCTCGTGCCATCAAACGTTCCCGCTTCCTCGCGCTTCTGCCATACGCTGTTAAGTAAGGAGAAAGACCATGGAAGTAGTTCTTCTTGAACGCGTGGCCAAACTTGGCCAAATGGGTGATGTTGTTTCCGTTAAAAACGGTTTCGCACGTAACTTCTTGATGCCACAGGGCAAGGCGCTTCGTGCGACCAAAGCCAACTTGGCGTCGTTTGAAGCACAGCGTGTGCAGCTGGAAGCAAACAACCTTGAATCCAAAGGCGAAGCCGAAGCAATGGCCGCGAAAATCGACGGACAAGTGTTCATCGTGATTCGTTCCGCGTCGGACGCTGGATCACTTTACGGTTCCGTTACAGGCCGTGATGCATCCGATGCTGCAACCGAAGACGGTTTCACAATCGACAAGAAACAGATCGTTCTGGCCAAGCCTATCAAAGACTTGGGCTTACACGACATGATCGTTGTTCTTCACCCAGAAGTATCCGCAACAATCACTGTTAACGTTGCACGCTCCGCTGAAGAAGCTGAACTGCAGGCAACTGGCGAATCCATTGCGGATCTTGCTGCTGCTGCTGAAGCCGAAGCTGAATTCGAGATTGCTGAATTGTTCGACGATATCGGCGCTGCCGCGTCGGACGACGATGATCTTGTTGAAACAAAAGACGAGCCTTCTGAAGAAGCCTCTGACGAGGACATTCAGCCGGAAGCTTAACGGCTCCGACAGACTTGCAAATCATAAGGGTCGCGTGCAAATTGTACGCGACCCTTTTTATGGAAAACACATGAAACACTTACCTAAATCAATACTGGCAGCTTACGGCGCGATTGGGTTTTCCTTGTCGATGATAAGTTTTTTCCTTCTGGATGAACGCGTGTATCATCTGACCCGCGTGACAGACAAAGATGCCCGCGAAATCTGGCTGATGATTACCGATCTAGGCAGTTCCGGATGGATGGCGATTGTTTTGATAAGTCTGTGGGTGGTCTCATCAGTGCTCGCCCGTTTTACCCCTGAAAACCCGCGCTGGAAGCTTCTGGCTCGTCAAAGCGTGTTCGTGTTTGCCGCCGTCGCCATTACCGGCATTTTCACAATGATTGTTAAAGGCATTGTTGGCCGTGCACGTCCCTATCTGTTTGATACAGAGAGCCCGTTCGGGTTTGATCCATTTGTGTTTCAGTCAAGTTATGCGAGTTGGCCGTCAGGCCACACAACAACGGCGTTTGCCTTTGCTGTGGCTATCGTTTTGTTAATGCCTCGCCTGAAATACATTCTGATACCCCTTGCAGTACTTGCTGCTTATAGCCGTATGGCTGTCGACGCGCATTATCTGGCCGATGTAATTATGGGCACGACGATCGGAACCGTTGGCACAATATTGGCCTATCAATGGTTGGCACCAAAGTTGAAAATATAAAGTTATCCCCACAACACACATAGTGGGGATAAGTGATTTTCGATATATAACCTCCCCAAGAAGGAGCGACTCATGGCAGATGGTGGAATGAACGTGGATGCAGAGGCCCAGGCCCTCCCCCACAATATCGAAGCAGAGCAGGCGTTGTTGGGTGCATTGTTGGTGAACAACGATGTTTATGACCGTGTAACTGCGATCGTGAACGAGGGGCATTTTTATGACCCTGTGCATGGTCGAATTTTCGAAGTAGCCGCACGCCGCATTCAGAAGAACGCACTGGCTTCCCCGGTAACGCTAAAGGCGTTTATGGAAGATGACGAAGGGCTTCAGGAACTCGGCGGCCCAGCATATCTGGTACGCCTTGCAGGCGCTTCGATCTCGTTGTTCGCATCTAAGGATTACGCACAGCTTATTTATGATCTGGCAATTCGGCGTGATCTGATGGCGATTGGCGATCAGATTTCGGCAACGGCGGCATCGGTTGACGTCGAAAGCGAGCCGAAAGACCAGATCGTTGACGCAGAACAGATGCTTTATAAGCTGGGTGAATCCGGCAATGTGGATAGCGGTTTTCAAAGTTTTCTGCGCGCATTGACCTCTGCTGTTGATGTCGCCAATGCTGCCTATTTGCGCGATGGCGGGATGTCGGGCATTTCCACTGGCTTGATCGACATGGACAAAAAACTTGGCGGTTTGCACCCCTCGGATTTGCTGATTTTGGCGGGCCGCCCTTCGATGGGTAAAACCTCGCTTGTGACAAACATCGCGTTTAATATCGCCAAGGCATACAAAAAGGGCATCAAACCTGACGGTACTGAAGGGGCTGTAGAGGGCGGCGTTGTCGGTTTTTATTCACTCGAGATGTCATCCGAACAGTTGGCGGCGCGTATTCTTTCTGAAGCCGCCGAGATTCCGTCCGAGCAAATTCGGCGCGGTGACATGTCCGAAGAAGAATTCCGCCGTTTTCTAGAAGCCGCGAAGGACCTCGAAGCCTGCCCGCTTTATATTGACGACACTCCGGCCCTGCCGATTTCATCGCTAGCAGCACGTGCGCGTCGCCTGAAACGCCAGCACGGCTTGGATGTCTTGATGGTTGATTATTTGCAATTGGTCCGCCCCGCGACGGCCAAGGACAGCCGCGTGAATGAGGTTTCCGAAATCACGCAGGGGCTAAAAGCCATTGCTAAAGAATTGAACATTCCAGTGATCGCCCTTTCCCAGCTTTCGCGACAGGTAGAGTCCCGCGATGATAAACGCCCGATGCTGTCGGACCTACGCGAATCCGGCTCGATCGAGCAAGACGCAGACGTTGTGATGTTTGTGTTCCGCGAGGAATACTACAAAGAACGCGAAAAGCCCGGCGAGCACGACGTAGAAAAAATGATGACTTGGCAACAGGAAATGGAGCAGTTGATGGGCAAGGCCGAAGTGATCATCGGCAAGCAACGTCACGGGCCCATTGGCACCGTCGATCTGTCGTTCGAGGGTCAGTTCACACGTTTCGGCAACCTCGTGAAATCCTATCAACAAGGCGGCGGGGACTTCGGGTAATGCCGGGTGGGCTACTGACGATTGACCTAGGCGCGATTGTTGAAAATTGGCGCGCGTTGGATGCAAAAACAGCGAAAACTGTTGAAACGGGCGCGGTCGTCAAAGCGGATGCTTATGGTTTGGGCGTTGCCCCTGTCGGTCGCGCTTTGCAAAACGCGGGTGTAAAAACGTTTTTCGTGGCGCTAGCCGCGGAGGGCGTGGCACTTCGGCAAGCTATTGGCCCCGCTTCACGCATTTTTATTTTTTCTGGCTACATGCGAGGCGACGAAAGCGCGTTTAACGAATTTGATCTAACGCCGCTGCTTAACAGCGCAGACCATGCCGCGCGATTTCTTGAGGCTCGGCCAGGTGAAGCCTGTGGCTTGCAGCTTGATTCTGGCATGAACAGGCTCGGCATGGAAGCCGACGAGCTGACCTCCGTCATGGCCCAAATATCCGCCCTTAATCCGACATTAATCATGAGCCATCTTGCCTGTGCGGATGAACCCGACCATTCGCAAAATGCTGCACAGTTAACCACTTTCAACGCGATGACCGTGTCGTTGCCAGAAAGCCGTCGCAGCTTTTCGGCTACGGGCGGGATACTGCTGGGGCCAGCCTATCATATGGATATCACCCGTCCGGGCATCGGCCTTTATGGTGGTGATCCTTTTGCGGGCGCAAGACCAGTTGTTACCCTGTCGTTGCCAATCATCCAGACAAGGTACGTCGAAGTTGGTGAAAGCGTCGGATATGGGGCGACATGGATAGCCAAGCGGCGCTCAGTTATTGCCACAGTCACGGGGGGGTATGCCGATGGGTTGATCCGCGCAATCGGCCCGAACGCCAGCCTTTATGCAGGCGACGTGGCCTGCCCGATTGTTGGGCGTGTGTCGATGGACCTAATCACAGTGGATGTGACGGATTTAGCGAATGTTCCCACATCACTGGATATTTTGAACGCCAAGCAAACCGTTGATGTTCTGGCCGAGACTGCTGGCACCATCGGATATGAAATCCTGACCAGCCTTGGCAACAGATACCAGCGCGTCTACAAAGATTAGCATGATCATACTGAATTTCTTCCAAGGCTTCCTTGCCTCCATTGGACGATCGACGCTGTCGCTACTGGCCTCCATCGGACGATTGACGATATTTACAGGTGCAACCCTTTCACACACCGTACGTGGACCGTTCTATTTCCGCGAAATGGCGTTGCAACTATTGCGCATCGGCTATTTTTCGCTACCCGTAGTTGGCTTGACAACCCTGTTCACAGGCGGGGCATTGGCATTGCAAATCTACGCAGGCGGGGCGCGATTTAATGCGGAGAGCGTTGTGCCCTCGATTGTTGCCATTGGCATGGTGCGCGAACTTGGCCCGGTGTTGGCAGGCTTGATGGTTGCAGGGCGCGTTGCCTCTGCCATTGCAGCCGAATTGGGTACCATGCGCGTTACCGAACAGATCGACGCGCTGACAACACTTTCGACTAACCCGATGAAGTATCTAGTGGTACCCAGAGTGGTTGCGGCAACGCTGGTCATGCCATTGCTTGTATTGATCGGTAATGTCATCGGGGTTATGGGCGGGTATCTTGTGGGTGTGGCACGATTGGGATTCAATTCTGCCACATACATTCAGAATACCATTGATTTTCTGGTGATTGATGATGTGACCTCCGGTTTGGTCAAAGCGGCTGTCTTTGGATTCATCTTGGGCTTGATGGGTTGTTACCACGGGTTTTATTCGGGCCGCGGCGCGCAAGGCGTGGGGCAAGCAACGACAAACGCAGTGGTATCGGCCTCTATTCTGATCCTGTCAGTTAACTATCTGTTAACAGAATTGTTGTTTCCGGCATGAGCAGTATTCCTAAGATATCCCTAACCGGTGTGACAAAATCCTTTGGCGATAAACATGTGTTGGCAGGCATTGACCTCGATATCGCTGCTGGCGAGAGCATGGTGATTATCGGCGGTTCCGGGACCGGAAAATCAGTGTTGTTGAAGTGCATTCTGGGCCTGATGAAACCGGATGCGGGTGAAATCCTGATTGACGGGCAAGCAGCAAGCACCAGCAACCGCGATGCGTTTCTTGCGCGCTTCGGAATGCTGTTTCAAGGCGGGGCGCTGTTCGACAGCCTTCCGGTCTGGCACAACGTTGCGTTCCGCCTACGCCAAGGAAACGGTCGCCTTTCAAAGGCAGACGCCCGCGACCTCGCCATCATGAAACTGCGCCGCGTCGGATTGAAACCCGAGGTGGCGGACCTGTTCCCTGCCGAGTTGTCAGGTGGAATGCAAAAACGTGTAGGGTTGGCACGGGCCATTGCCGCTGAGCCCGAGATCATATTTTTTGACGAACCGACAACCGGCCTAGACCCGATCATGTCGGGCGTGATCAACGAGTTGATCCGCGAGATTGTGGTCGAGATGGGCGCAACAGCCATGACCATCACGCACGACATGTCGAGCGTTCGCGCGATTGCCGACAAGGTCGTGATGATCCACGATGGGCGGGTGCAGTGGACGGGGTCAGTCGATGATATCGACAATAGTGGGGACGCGTATCTGGACCAGTTTATTAACGCACGGGCCGAAGGGCCGATTGAGAGTGTGAGATGACGTACTCGTTAACCGTCGCC
>CALCGO010000479.1 GCA_937901055.1 uncultured Rhodobacterales bacterium | reverse complement strand
CCAAGGAATTGTGATTATCCAAAGCGTCGACAAGATTCTGACGTTCCCGCATCAGCTTTTGCGCACGTTCAGGGTTGTCCCACAAGGTTGGGTCCTCGGACATCGCGTCGAACTCTTCCATGCGGTGCGCAGCGGTTTCCCAGTCCATACGCTGGCGCAGCAGGTCCAATGATTTTTCGATCTCGGCGACCTGTTTTTCTGTTTCTGCGCGCATTGATAGGCTCCGAAAGGAAGTATTGAGTTAGTCGTATCTAACTAACCCAGCCACAAGGGTAAAGAGGGGTCAGTAAAGGCCGCCACTGGAAAGGCCGCCGAAGGTTGGTTTGACGGGGATAATGACCTGTTCGCCACCGATTATCACGGTCTCGTACGTTTCGCCCTCGCCGCGGTCGAAGAACAACAGATCGCGACCCATAACGAACCCTCCGTCGATGAACTCCCCGTAGGAGCCATAACCAGGTTCTTCGCCTTGGCGGAACAATTCTCTGACGACGTAATCGCCTTCTTCGTCGTCGTTCAGGCGCACGCCGGTAAAGCGGTCAATTTTGACGAATACGGACCCGGGTGGCACATCGTGATCCACGGTCGGGAACATTTCCAATGCAACCTTCATGAAATCGGAGAACACCGGCCCGCAAAGCGACCCGCCATAAGCACCACGACCCATGGGTTTGGGCGTGTCGAACCCGATATAACAGCCCGCAACGATTTTCGGTGTGAATCCGATGAACCACGCATCTTTCGCTTGGTTAGTTGTACCGGTTTTGCCGGCTATGGGCACATTCAGAACCGAGCCAACGGTACTGGCAGCCGTACCGTTACGCACGACGCCCTGCATCATAGAGGTCAGCTGGTAGGCGGTAATGTGGTCCATAATCCGAACCGAGTTATCCTTGACCCAAGGCTCGCGCTCCATGGCCATCTCAAAGCCCTGACAATCGTCACAGTCGCGCTGATCATGGCGGAACACGGTATTGCCATAGCGATCCTGAACACGGTCCACCAAAGTTGGTTCAACCCGTTTGCCGCCATTTGCGAACATGGCGTAGGCCGCCACCATCTTGAACAAAGTCGTTTCACCAGCCCCCAGTGAATACGAAATCAGCCCGGGCATATCGTCGTAAACGCCGAAACGTTCGGCATATGCGCTGACCACATCCATACCGACGTTTTGCGCAATACGGATGGTCATCAGGTTTCGCGAATACTCGATACCAGTACGCAATGGCGCCGGGCCATAAAACTTGCGTGACGAGTTTTGTGGGCGCCAAATCCCTTCGGCGGTTTCGACCTCAATCGGGGCATCAACCACGATAGTCGCTGGCGTATAGCCGTTATCCAGTGCCGATGCGTAAACGAAAGGTTTAAATGCCGAACCCGGTTGGCGGTTGGCCTGTGTTGCACGATTAAATACGCTGGTTTGATAACTGAACCCACCCTGCATCGCCAAGACACGGCCGGTCTGCGTATCCATTGCCATGAATGCGCCCTGAATAGCAGGTACCTGCTGCATTTCCCAGAACTGGAAATCATCATCCTTCATGTTGGCCGAAACCAACACAACATCTCCAAGCGCCCAGATGTCCGACGCCGCCTTAGGTGTGCCGCGCGGTTTGTTATCCTCGTCAACGGTGCGCGCCCATGTGGTGTCGGAAACCTTCAGGTAGTGCCCGTCTTCGTCTTCCTCGATGCCTTCAATGCCAATCCGAACCGAGCTATCGCCAACCTTGATAACAATCGCCAGATGCCACCCCTCAACATCTCGAGGTAAGCGTAAAACGTCCAACGCATCGCGCTATTCTTCTTCCGCAAGTG
>CALCGO010000478.1 GCA_937901055.1 uncultured Rhodobacterales bacterium | reverse complement strand
CAGAGCAAAAAATACTGCCTGCGACTACTCGCATTTATCCTGCCTAACGGGTTTGCCGTTCACCAGCCGACGCGTAGCGGCGGTCTGTGTGCAACGGCTGGTTAGGCTTCTGAATTTGAGGTATCGCTACCACTGAGAAAATGGATTCCATAGCCTGGGGAAAGGGTTGGCTTCAACGAATGTATTTTTTACTCGCCTGGATCTAAGTATATAAATTGTCCAAACTATGGGATGGAATAGCTTTATTAAGAGTTCAACTATTGATTCCGGGGATAAAAATTCCTCCTGCAAGTAGGATGTAATGAAAGCTCTATGTGCGATTTGGAACGCCCCTTCAGAAAAGGAAAAGGCAATAAAGAGGCGTGGGAAAAGGTAGGATCGCCTCCAATACAAATTGAGCAAGACCACTATCCCAACCAAAAGAATTCCGCTTCCGACAGTCCCGAATCTATTCAAACTCTCCAGTTGGGGGTCAGCTATTTCATTCCACGGATTTGGGTGGATCCTTTGCGTTTGCGCTCGAGGAAAGGCAGCGACACTTAAACTCATGAAGGACATAACAAGTAGAAAACAAAGCAGGGATAGCCAGCCACCCAACCCTTTGGGCCCACCTACAGCCAATGTTTCTTGGACAGAAACTTCTTCAACTAATTCATCGCTCCCCTCCCTGGAAAGAGGGTCCTTAAAGCCACTTGATTCATAACACAAAGGGCAACCTCCCCACGGGAGCGTTTCTATTTCCTCCTCGCATGAAGAGCAGTATTTATCACGACTTGACATTCTTACTTCCTCTGGAATCGTTGTTCGTCCGACAGACATTGCCATCTCGCAAATCTCAGCATATTCATACCTTCGGCATCTTTCCAGGGCAATTTAACTCACCGCTCCAGGAAAATAGAACTTTGAAAAATTCCGCTGTAAGCCTAACGGGTTTGCCGTTCAGCTGCGCGCGAAGCGCGTCCGCTGCAACGGCTGGTTAGGCTTCAACGAATTGCAGTACAGCCCTTCACTATTCATATATTGACTTGGCGGAGCTTTCTTCCCAATCAGATATCTTGTCTTTCATTAGATCACGCCATTCCTCGTCCTTTTCTCCAAGCTCATCGGAGTATGCCAGAGAATACCGCTGATACCATTTCCCTTCGTATTTCATCATCCACGCTGCTACTCGATAGATGTCTGTTCCAATTGAATACCGATAGAAAACCACCGCATAATCTCCTGATTCCGAGACCTCAGCAACCTCAAGCGTATCAAGTATCTCAGTCTTGTTTCCCGCAAGAAATGCTCTACCCACATCATTCACCACCCAACTGTCTGTTAAGAAGTCCAAGCTGGCCCGGATAGCCTCTTCGGGGTTTGCCCCCCCAGTATCTCTGTACAACGACTGATTTGAAGAAAATGCACCTGCCCCAAAAAGAAGAGCAAATGCCGAAACTACAAGCGCTGAAATTGGAAGAATGTGTTGTTTCATGCCGAGATTCTAGCATTTCATCCTGATACGTTTTAATCTCAAGTCCACTTCCGAAAACTCTATTGGACAAAGACAATGATTCACTGAACAAATTGCTTGTAGGCTTAGGTCAACGAGCAGCCACTGAGGCAAATGACAGCTGCAGCAACAACTTCTACCAAACTCAGCATTAGCCTCCTTCTGTAATTCGTTGTGAACTGTGTGTGAAATTTGAAAATTCTAGCTTTACCCATATCAACCTCCTGATTGTTCTTCGTGCCAATGGACATCTCCAAGCGAATGCTCAGAGAGTTATCAAGTTGCTGCATGTTGCCAGAATGCCCAGTAGGAATCGAACCTACACTCGCGTTCCCCGTTGGCCTAAGCCCCCAAGGTATGTTGAAGTCTAGAATATCCACTCAGATTTGGTTGACTGATATCAAAGTTTTGCAATCGCTCAATCTTAGGATGGCAGCCTTCAATTTGTAAGCCTAACGGGATTGCTGTTCAGCAGCCGGTGCGCCGCGAAGCGGTGCGGCGGACTGTCTGCAACAGCTGGTTAGGCGCCCTCTCACATGCCCACCTTCTTGAGCTCTTGAAGAAGTTCGCCGAATGGACGGTCTGAGGCCCCCTCGAACCGCAGACGAACATCCCCACCTGTGGGTGTTCGGACCGTGATGTAGAAGTCTTCGAGCGTGATATCGTGGTGCAGGTCGACCTGCCTGACTTCAAGATCCGGATTGGACTCGATGCGAGCGAGGATCTGGTTGAGACGACCGTAGTATCCGAACGGGAAGCCTAAATTTGGCCCGAAGCCAATGAGGTCGATGGCAAGGAAGAGCAAAATTGACAACGAAGCAATCAGCGTTGCTAGTCCGGGCCTTAGTTTCCATTTCCTTTTCATGTCATCATCGTGCGCCTAACGGAGTGGCGTTCAGCTGCGCGCGAAGCGCGTCCGCTGCAACGCCTGGTT
>CALCGO010000477.1 GCA_937901055.1 uncultured Rhodobacterales bacterium | reverse complement strand
ATCCCTGCCGTAGAAATGCTGTTGAAACGCACTGGCCTATCAGCCGAAGATTTTGACGTGATTGAGAGCAACGAAGCCTTCGCCGCCCAAGCTTGTGCCGTTTCCAAAGCATTGAATTTGGACCCCGCCAAAGTGAACCCCAACGGCGGCGCGATTGCCCTTGGCCATCCCGTCGGCGCAACTGGTGCAATCGTAACATTGAAAGCCATCGCTGAACTTGAACGCATCGGCGGTTCCAAGGGACTAATCACGATGTGCATCGGCGGCGGACAAGGCATCGCCTTGGCAATTGAACTGATGTAACGCCACAGTCCGGCTAAATGGTTAACGCAATTTGTGCATACGCATTGTGTACGTGTTGTGTACGGGTTGTGCACACGAAAAACCGGCAAAACAGCGGTTGCGTTAACTATTTAGGTAGTACCTAGAAATCCGCGAACTGCGGCCTCGAATTCTCGGGGTTTTTCGGCGTGCAGCCAATGCCCCGCCCCCTCGATCGCCTCGAACCGCGCGTTCGGAAACAGCGTCAGAATGCGTTCGTGATGGGCTGGCTGAACATAGTCGGAATTTCCGCCATGCAGGAACAAAACCTCGCCTTCAAATACGCCTTCGATGTTTGGAAAACCGATAACGTCATCCATCGCCGCACCTAGCGCATCAAGGTTCAATTTCCAGCTCGCCCCACCTTCGCCAAGGGTCAGGCTTTGCAACAAGAACGACCGCAATGCCGGGTCAGCAACAGTATCAACCAACTGCTCCTCCGCGTCGCGTCGTCGTTGCACAACACTTAGATCAACCGCCTTCATAGCGGTGATTTTATCCAACTGGCTATGGGAATACCCAATCGGAGCAATGTCCGCGACAATCAGTTTTGCAACCAATTCTGGTCGCGACAACGCCAACGTCATCGCCGTTTTCCCACCCATGGAATGCCCCAGAACATCCGCGCTGTCACCACCGTTTTCAATCACCCGCGCAAGGTCACCCGCCATGTCCATGTACGTGTTAGACGCCGCCCGAAACGAGCTGCCGTGGTTGCGCATATCAACCGAAACCACCTGACGTTCATCCGCCAGACGCTTTGCCAGAACACCCCAGTTCCGCGCCGTCCCAAACAGCCCGTGTGCGATCAGCAAAGGCGTGCCGGAGCCCTCTCCATTACTGACAGTATTCAGAATTTCAGTCATACTATTTCCTCAGATTACCATGCCGCACGATATATATTCAGGGCATCAGCCTCGCTCACTTCACGAGGGTTATTAACCAAAAGCCGCGACTGCACCATAGCGTCTTTTGCCATACGTTCACACGCATCCTCAGGGATACCAACATCGCGTAATCGGGGTGGCAAACCAACGCGTGCAGACAGGTCTGTCAAACGCTCGATAAACTCCGAACACACGGCTTGTGCGCCTTGTTCTGTTGAAATATCCGGAAACACATGCGGTGCCAATTCCGCATATTCCGCCCCACAATCCGGTGCATTAAACCGCATGACTTGTGCCAAAATCAACGCGTTCGACAGCCCGTGCGGAACGTGGAAAGTACCACCAATCGGATAGGCCAGCGCATGTACTGCGGCTACAGGGGAATTCGCAAAAGCCATCCCCGCCAGCATTGACCCCATCAACATCGCACCCCGCGCCTCAAGGTCATCGCCATGGCTTACAGCCCGTTCTATATTGGCCCCCAGAAGGTCCAGCGCCTGCACCGCCAGCATCTTTGACATCGGGTTATTGTTGGCGTTTCGCGAGGTATACGCCTCGATCGCATGCACCATCGCATCAATGCCTGTCGCGGCCGTAATTGCAGGTGGCAACCCAACCGTTAATTCCGGGTCTAGAATGGCTACATCGGGCAGAATGACAGGCGAAGAAACGCCACGTTTTTCCTCTGCTCCGACCGTTATAATCGAAACCGGCGTAACCTCCGATCCTGTACCAGCAGTCGTTGGTACCAGCACCAGCGGTAACCGAGGACCCTTGGCATTGCCAACACCCCACGCTTCGTCCAAATCTTCACCAGATCCCAACAGCAACGCCGCCAGCTTCGCTACATCCATAGACGAGCCACCGCCAAGACCAATAACGCCAGTCACACCCTCTGCACGCCCGACCGAAACCGCTTGCATTAGCGTCTCTAGCGAAGGGTCAGCCTCTACGTCATCAAAAACCACAACACGCCCGTTGAGCGTCTTTTCTACGCCCGCAGTGATCCCCAACTTTCGCAAACCTTTGTCGGTAACCAACAGAATCTTCGCGCCCAGTTCGTCAAATGACGCCCTCGCCAGCGCGCCCGCAGCAAACTGGATTCCGGCTGTAGTGTTAAAAGCAAACTCTTGCATGGTGATCTCCAAATACGCAATTCGGCCCTCAAAAAACCATACTGATTCGTTTCGGGCAACCTCAATCGTTAATCAATCATGTACCAGCCCGACAGCAACCATAATCTTTCGATCTAGTTGCCTTTATTGCGCCACATTTAGCACAAACTTCTGACACATTTGGCGGCGTTTTCGCAGATAATTACGGTTAATTTTGACCCAAGCTTCTTGGTCTGCTAGATTATGACTGTATTAGTTGTAGGGATGAACGCACATGAAACGATACTTCCAGTCGTCAGTATCTGCCGTTGCATTAAGTGTAATGGTGATGGGTGGTGTCACTACAACAGTTAGCATCACCGCCGCTCCGGCGTTCGCGAAGAGCGACAATGCCAACAGTAATTCCAATGGTGGAAATCGTAACGACAATAGCAATCGTGGCGGACGCGGCAACGGCAATGGGCGCGGTGCTGTGGCATCCTCGCTCGGTGCATTGAACGCTGCCCACGCGAACGAGAATGCATTGGCGAATGCCGCTGCAAATTCCCGCGTTGGAATGATTGCGATCTACAAAGCGGCCGTAGTAGCATCCGCCGAAGCGGCTCTAGGTATAGAAGACGCACAAGCTGCTTATGACGCATATGTTGCTGCGCAAGAAGCCGCCGGATTTCAATCGGCGTATGAAACCTACGACGATTATTTGACAGCAGATCCAGCCCCGTCGGAAGAAGAAATCCTGCACTGGGAAACATTGGATTCATTGCAATCAACTATCGACACCGCGACCGCAGACGCAGTAGCGGCGAAAACGCTCGAGAATGATGCTTTGGAATTGGCTGCGAACAAAGAGACCGGCGACGAAGTTATCTCCGCTCTTTGGGAATTGCTGGAGCTTCCTGCCGAGTAACATTTTCAGTTTGAACGCCCGAAAACACCCGTCACTTTTCAGCGGGTGTTTTTTATGTGCGACATTAACTTGTCAGGGCACGTGCACCGCTTGCCCTACCCTTAAAAACCACATAAACGCGGCAGTAACACAATATCTCTCGGAGAATCCCTATGTCTGATGCAGCTTTCAAACCCAAAAAAGTCGTTCTTGCCTATTCTGGCGGTCTGGACACGTCGATCATTCTGAAATGGTTACAGACGGAATACGGCTGCGAAGTGGTGACGTTCACCGCCGATCTTGGCCAAGGTGAAGAATTGGAACCGGCGCGTGCAAAGGCCGAGCTGTTGGGGATCAAACCTGAAAATATCCATATCGAAGATGTTCGTGAGGAATTTGTGCGCGATTTCGTTTTCCCGATGTTCCGCGCCAATGCGGTGTACGAAGGATTGTACCTGTTGGGTACGTCCATTGCGCGCCCCCTCATTTCTAAACGTCTTGTTGAAATCGCTGCTGAATGTGGCGCCGATGCGGTGGCGCACGGTGCAACAGGTAAGGGCAACGATCAGGTGCGTTTCGAACTAAGCGCCTATGCCCTTAACCCTGACATCAAAGTTGTCGCTCCGTGGCGTGAGTGGGACTTATCCAGCCGGACCAGACTTCTCGACTTCGCTGAAAAGAACCAGATCCCGATTGCAAAAGACAAACGTGGTGAGGCGCCGTTCTCGGTTGATGCCAACCTGTTGCACACATCGTCAGAGGGTAAAGTTCTGGAAGACCCGGCAGTCGAGGCGCCTGATTATGTTTATCAGCGTACGGTTCATCCAGAAGACGCGCCAAACACGCCAGAGCATATCGAGATCACATATGAACAGGGTGATCCGGTTGCGCTGAACGGCAAAGCCCTGTCGCCTGCCGAAATGTTGACCGCACTGAACGAACTTGGCGGCAAGCACGGCATTGGTCGCCTTGATCTGGTTGAGGGTCGTTTCGTTGGCATGAAATCCCGTGGTATCTACGAAACACCGGGCGGTACGATCATGTTGGAAGCCCACCGTGGTATCGAATCCATCACGCTTGACCGTGGTGCAGCCCACCTGAAAGACGAGATCATGCCGAAGTACGCAGAGCTGATCTACAACGGTTTCTGGTATTCCCCGGAGCGTGAAATGTTGCAGGCTTTGATCGACAACAGCCAGCAACACGTGACGGGCACAGTACGACTGAAGCTGTACAAAGGGATGGTACAGACGGTTGGCCGCTGGTCGGACCACTCGCTTTATTCCGAAGAACACGTGACGTTCGAGGATGACGCAGGTGCGTATGACCAGAAAGATGCTGCTGGCTTCATCAAGATCAATGCACTTCGCTTGAAATTGCTGGCTGCCCGCGACAAACGGGTCAAATAACCCCGCCATTGCAACATCGCTGAATAGTTCTAGTATCAAGGCATTCGATTTAGGAGTCCTTGATGCGTAGCTTATTGATCGCAATATGTATCTTCAGTTTCCTTGCAGGACCTGCGCTTGCGTTGCCGTTTTACGTGGGCAGCTGGGTGCAAGACCCGGTTGCGTGCACCCTACCCGATCCAATGCTCGAGTTCTCGGAGGCAACGTTTTTCGGGTACGAGGATACCTGTGAGCTGACCAACCCGGTAAATATTCGCGGCATGGAGGCTGTTCTTTTTGACGCCGTTTGTCACGGCGAGGGTGGTGAGGACACCCACCGTATGCTGATCACGGCCGAGGACGACACACGGATCATGCTTCACCATTACGGGCGAACAACCATTCTAGAGGCCTGTGAATAACGGGGCATTTCTCGCTAAAACATTTAATTGGATTTCAGATGGCAAAAAGTAAAAGTGGCGCAAGAGTGATTAAGATCGTCTTCACGGTAATGGGCTTGATTTTCCTCGCGGCTGGTGGGGTTATGACTTTCTTCACCTATGACTTCATGGATAACGCGCTGCCTGCGACAGGCCGCGTGACCTCGGTCGAGGTGAACGTTGGTGATGACAGTGTGACCTACAAACCGACAATTCGCTATCTTGATTGGGAAGGGCTAAAGCAAAGCGGTGAGACGTTTATTGCTTCGTCCAGCTATAACTTCGAAATTGGTTCAACCGTTGACATCTATTACGATTTACGCGACCCGACATCGCTGCGCATGGACACGTGGCTTGCGACTTGGGGTTTTGGGCTAATTTTATTGAGTGGCGCTGTGATCCCATTTATCGTGGCCAGCTTTATCGGGAGGTTGTCTGGGCGCAAGGCCAAGGCCAAACCGAAACGCAAACCTCGTCGGGTGCGCGCAGTGGCACAGGTTGAGGACGACATCGTCAATATCCCCGGGCGGACAAAAGGATTGGTCTCCCGCGAAAGCCGCAGCGATCACGAACGCGAAACCAACTATACGCCAACGGTCTGGCGCAACCGATGATCGAAGCGCGCGAGATTGATTTTCACACGCTTAGCGCCATCTTCAAGCTTAACGTGCGGGCGGATCAGAAGTATCTGGTTGCGCCAAATTCGGTTACCATTGCACAGTGCCATTACGAACCCGCTGGCTGGCTGCGTGGGCTGTGGAGCGGTGACACACCCGTAGGGCTGATCGCTATGATCAACCCGTTAATCGAAAGCCCCAGTTTCGAGGAAGGCGACCGTTTGGACGCCGCGTATATCTGGCGCCTGATGATCGCGGAAGAGCATCAGGCCAAAGGATACGGCGCAGAGGCCATCGCGATTGCGGTTAAGCAAGCCCGCGCATGGGGCTTGCCTAATATCTATTTGTCGGTTGTGCCTGAGGAAGGCTCAGCGATCGAGTTTTACGAAGCACAGGGCTTTGCAAAAACTGGCATTATGCACGACCAAGAAGTCGAAATGCTGCGCCCTCTCTTGGATTAAATCTGATCCAGCGCGGCTTCTAGGCTTGCCACGGTACGATCGACGTTATGCAGCTTGTCCAACCCAAACAGGCCTAGACGGAACGTTTGATAGCCTTCCGGTTCATCACACATCAATGGCACTCCTGCCGCGATCTGCATGCCCAAAGCGGCGAACTTTTTGCCGTTCTGCACGTCTGCATCGCTTGTGTAGCTGACCACAACGCCCGGCGCCTCAAAGCCAGAAGCCGCGACCGATGCAATGCCACGCCGTTTCAACATGGAGCGAACCTTGTCGCCTAGCTCCTGTTGTTCAGCCCGTACTTTATCAAAGCCGTACTCAGCCGTTTCCAGCATCGTATCGCGGAAAGATTTCAGCGCATCGGTGGGAAGCGTGGCGTGGTAAGCATGCCCACCGCCCTCGTAAGCCTCCATAATTTGCAACCATTTCTTTAGATCACAGGCGAAGCTTGAGGACGTTGTATCGTCAATCCGCGCGCGGGCTTCGGCGCTTAACATGACCAGCGCCGCTGCTGGTGATGCGCTCCAACCTTTTTGCGGGGCGGAAATCAGAATATCCACACCTGTTGCTTTCATATCCACCCAGATCGTGCCGGATGCGATGCAATCCAGCACCATTAGGCCGCCAACGGCATGTGCGGCATCCGCTAGTTGTTTAATATAATCGTCCGGTAGGATCATCCCTGAAGATGTCTCTACGTGCGGGGCGAAAACCATCGCGGGGCGTTCTTCATGGATCTTCGCCACGGCTTCTTCAATCGGGAATGGTGCGAAAGGTGCCGTGATCGAATTGCCCGTTTGACGTGCCTTCAATACGGTGTGATCCGAAGGAATATCGCCCGTTTCGAATATCTGCGTCCAGCGATAAGAGAACCAACCGTTGCGGATCACCAATGCTTTTTGATCGGTCGCGAATTGACGGGCAACCGCCTCCATCCCGTAGGTGCCGCCACCCGGAACGACAACAACCGAAGCGGCGTTATAAACACCCTTAAGTGTATCAGAAATATCCAGCATCACACGCTGGAAGCTTGCTGACATGTGGTTCAAGGATCGGTCGGTGAACACCACCGAAAATTCGAGCAGGCCGTCTGGGTCTACGTTTGGCAATAATCCGGGCATTTTATTCTCCATTCAAGTTTGTCGTAATTTCGCACGGAAGCGTGCCGAGAACCAGAGGCATTTCGGCTGAAACATTTCTTCACCGTAACGTTGTTTGCATGTGATGGGGCTGCAGGTGCATGTTGCGATCAAATTCAACGAAAGGAATAATAATGAAACTGCTTGCAATGATTGCACTGATATTCACGACCCTTGGCAGCATAAGCCAAGCGAAAGACCTGCAAACCGCGATTTTCGCGGGCGGGTGTTTCTGGTGCGTGGAATCAGATTTCGATCATATCGAAGGCGTAGTTGAAACTACATCAGGTTACACGGGCGGTACGGTTGCCAACGCGACATATAAACAAGTCGGGCGGGGTGATACGGGCCACTATGAGGCCGTCGAGATCATTTTTGATGCAGATGTCATCAATTACGAACAATTGCTTTATGTGTTCTGGCGCACGATTGATCCAACAGATGCTGGCGGGCAATTCTGTGATCGTGGCAGCCCCTACCGTACAGCCGTTTTTGCAACCACTGATGCGCAGGCAGCAGCAGCCGAAGCCTCCAAGGTCGCATTAGACGGGCGTCTAAGTGGGCCTATTGTGACGCCAATTCTTGCAGCAAGCGATTTTTGGGATGCCGAAGGGTATCACCAGAACTACCACAACACCCACAAGCTGAAATACAGCTTCTATCGCAGTCGTTGTGGCCGTGATGCACGCGTTGCCCAGCTTTGGGGTGATGAGGCGATCTTCGCGAACTAATTGAAGATTGCCCCCGATGCACCACGCAATTGGGGGCAATTTATTCTTTCGGTTCAGTGAACTGATCGTAAGCAGCCAACGCTTTGGCGCCATACATCAGTGACGGCCCGCCGCCCATATAGACGCACATACCGATTGTGTCCGATATATCCTCGCGCGTGGCCCCTGCCATAACGGCAGCCTTCACATGGAACCCGATGCAATCCTCGCAGCGTGTCGCAACGCCGATAGCGACCGCGATAAGTTCCTTGGTTTTGGTGTCGAGTGCGCCAGGTGCGGTGGCAGCCATAGCAAGGTCCCCGAAGGCGACACTTACATCCGCAATCGCAGGCCTTAGCTTACCAAGATCTTTCTTGATGTCGCGCATTTCATTGTTCCAGTCCATGCCGGATTCCCCTTTTTTAATTTTAGTACCAGTGGCTTATTGCTAAGCCACCGCGCCAAATCTTTGAGGTGGATCAATCAAAATGCAATACTTTAATGCGGTGACCCAACGATGCCATGTATCGTTCTCGTCAAATTCAGGGTGTCACCAACAATCTGCAACCGCTTAATTCGCGCAGTTTCGCCACTTGTAAACTGGATTTTGGACTTAGAGACGCCAAACGATTTGGCTAACAGTTTGATCAACGCCGCATTCGCCGCGCCGTCCACCGGCGGTGCGGATACCCGAGCCTTGATTGCAGGGCGGCCATTGGCATCTGCAACGATACCCTCCAATCGGTCGCCCCCACCCTTTGGAGTCAGGCGCACAGTTATCTGCAAGCCGTCGGTTGTGGCTTGCCAGGGATCGCTCACATTAAGGCAAGTGCGTTATTTCGAATAACTATGCGCAAAATCATTATCGCAACGAGCACCACCAACGGCGCTAGATCAAGTCCACCCATTTGCGGTAAAATTCGACGGATGCGGTTGTACACCGGTGCAAGTAATAGATTCAGCCCACGCCACAATTGGCCAACCAAGGGCTGGTGAAGATTCAGCACCTGAAAGTTGATCAGCCAGCTCATTATGATATGGGCAATAACAAAGAACCACACAATATCGAGCAGCATGTTGAGGATTTGAAATACAGACAGCATAGGCGTAACTTTCAGAATTGTTGTTCTGCCCTAGTTAGGTGGCCGAACCGCATTAGACAACCCCCGCCACAATCAAACACGACGCGACGTCAGCGCTTGCAATGATGCGCGCCACAAGGCACTTCAAAGCCAACGGAGGCCGCCATGTATCCCATCATCCGCATGATGCACCAGTATCAAAAATACAGAAATAAGCCACTTCCGTTCGACGGGGTGCATGTTTCGACGCATTACTGCCTGCCGGTGGATCTTGATATTTGGATGGAACTGAATAACGGGCGCACGCTGACGCTCTTTGATCTTGGCCGTATTCCGTTGGTTCAACGCACCGGATTACTTGATATGCTCAAACAACAGGGGTGGTCGTTTACCATTGCGGGCTCCAGTGTGCGGTATCGAAAACGGGTGACGGTATTTAACAAACTCGAGATGCGTTCAAAGATTGTCGGGCGTGACGCGCGGTTCCTCTATATCGTGCAAAGCATGTGGCATAAGGGGGAGACGACATCCTCTGCGCTATTCCGGCTTGCTGTAACTGATGGCGGCATCATTCCGTCAGACGAATGGGTCAAAGCCTTTGGGGTAGCAGACTGGAACCCGATCCTTCCTGATTGGGTGCAAGCCTGGACGGAAGCCGAAGGACAACGTACTTGGCCGCCCGAGGACTAAACCTCGGTCCACAATTCCGTTTCGCCGGCTGCATAGATGGCATCAATAACGCGTTGGTTCAGTTTGGAATTCTCTAGTGTAAACACTGGGTCATCTCCGCCTCGTGCCGCCCGCACAAAGTTTTCAACCTGTAGCCGATATTGGGGTTTGCTCGCGAAGCGGAATTCCTGCACCTCGTTGTTCGAATTACGATGGAGCCGCACCTTGGCCGTCCCGTAATCACCGGCATTGAAGGGTGCCGTTACTTCGATCCAGCCGTTTTCGCCGTGAAAAACCATGTGCTGACGCAGATCCATTTGCGTCGAGACATAGAAGCTCATTTCAAAATCCCCGAAATCTGCCCGAATACTTGCCCAAACATCTGTGCCGAATTCTAGATCGCGTCTTACGCTGGCAGAAACCCGCAAAGGTTCGCGCCCAGTGGTAATCCGCGTTGTGACCATCGGATAAACGCCAATATCTGGCAATCCGCCGCCGCCCAAACCAACCTGATTTCGCATGTCGTCAGGGTTCATATTGCTGTACGTAAACGCCCCTTGCACCTGCCTAAGCGGGCCAATTGCATTGTCGGCCATCAATTCCGTCACTTTGTGCCATTGCGGGTGATAGGCGACCATGAAGGCCTCACACACCAGCAATCCACTTTTGTCCCGCGCCTCGATCAATTCATCAATTTCGCCAGCTTGAAGGGCAATCGGCTTTTCGCATAATACATGCTTGCCAGCCGATACGGCCTTCAATGCCCATTCGATATGATGCGACGTAGGCAGCGGGATATATACGCCGTCGATGTGTTCGCTCGCCAACAGTTCGTCGTAAGACCCGAACGCCAGCGGCACACCGAACCGGTCAGCCAAAGCCCGCGCGGCGCGTTCATCACGGCTGGCGATCCCCTGCACCACCCCGTTATCGGATTCCAGTATCGCCGGAATAACCTGTTCCCGTCCGATCTTCGCAGTTGATAGAATTCCCCAACGGAACATGGCGTGCCTCCTTCTGATTAGCTTTCAAAGCTAAACGCCAAACGAGGCGACGTCAAAAACTTTCCCTTGCTTAAACGAGCCCGCGCACGTCATATCGTTGAAAAAACAAACAGGGATAGAAAAATGACGGAATACGCATCTAAAAAAGGTGTCTGGGGATGGATGTCCTTTGACTGGGCCAGCCAGCCTTTCCACACGCTACTCGTTACATTTATCTTTGCACCATACTTCACCTCGGCTGTCATCGGCGACAACGTTGCAGGACAAGAAGCGTGGGCAGGAATGCTGACGATAACCGGTATTTTCATTGCCGTACTAGCGCCAATGCTGGGTTCTATCGCTGACACCTCCGGCCCTCGTAAACCTTGGATACTGGTGTTTTCCGTGATGGTCACCGTTGGTTCTGTTGGCCTTTGGTGGGCCGTTCCCGACATGTCATCAATCACCCTTATCCTGATATCATTCGGCATCGCCTTGGTCGGCGTAGAATTCGCCGCGATTTTCATCAACGCCATGCTGCCATCGCTTGGCCCAAAAGAAAATCTTGGGCGCATATCGGGCTCGGGCTGGGCATTCGGCTATTGGGGCGGCGTTCTGGCGCTGTTCGTTGTGCTGTTGTTACTGGCTGAAAACGACGAAGGTGTAACCCTGCTCGGCTCTGCCCCTATATTCGGCCTAGACCCCGAAATGCGCGAGGGAACCCGTTCCGTCGGCCCACTCTCCGCGATTTGGTACGTGGTTTTTATGCTGCCGTTCTTCCTGTGGACACCCGATGTCAAAAAGAAGCCGCTACAAAAGGACTTTCTATCCAAGGGTTTCACCGACTTAATTTCCACGCTTAAATCTCTTCCGGGGCAGACCAGTTTCAGCGCATACCTGGTGTCGTCCATGTTCTATCGCGATGCATTGAACGGGTTGTTCCAGTTTGGTGGAATCTATGCCATTGGCGTGCTTGGCTGGTCGATCACACAGATAGGTGTGTTCGGTATTATCGCCGCGATCACCGGCGCGATCTTTGCTTGGATCGGTGGGCATGCTGACAATAAATTCGGCCCCAAACCCGTCATCGTCTTCTGCGCCGTAGCGTTAATATTGGTGGTAACCGCCATTGTTTCAACCTCGCGCGAGATGCTGTTCTTTATGCCGATCGCCGAAGGTTCTTCTGCGCCCGACACACTATTCTACATCTGCGGCGCAATCATCGGTGGCGCTGGCGGTGCAATTCAAGCCGCGTCGCGCACAATGCTGGTACGCCAAGCCAACCCAGAGCGTATGACCGAAGCCTTCGGCCTATACGCCCTGTCGGGCAAAGCCACGGCATTTCTTGCCCCAGCATCTATTTTGCTGGCCACCAGCATGACAGACAGCCAGCGTTTGGGCATGACTCCGCTTATCGGGCTTTTCGTTATCGGCTTGATCCTGTTAATCTGGGTGAAACCAGAAGGAGCGAACGCTGACTAAATGCGATATCTATTCCAGATAATTCTATTGGCGGGCATGGCATTCTCGGCAAATTCTTCGGCCGCCCCGATCGCCAAAGAATTGTTCGGGCATGTAGATCACCCCAGCGCACAAACGTCACAATCCTACGGCTCGTATGCCAAAGGATGTCTGGCGGGTGCCACACAACTGCCTGAGTCCGGCACCAACTGGCAAGCTATGCGCCTTTCGCGCAACCGCAACTGGGGGCACCCAAATACAGTCGCTTTTATCGAGCGCCTAAGCCGCAGCGCGGAACGGGCGGGATGGGAAGGCCTGTATGTCGGTGACATGAGCCAACCACGTGGTGGGCCGATGTTAACCGGTCACGCCAGCCACCAGATCGGGTTGGATGCAGACGTCTGGATGCTGCCGCCTACCCGCCTGAACTTAACGGCAAGCGAACGCGAGAACATCTCCTCGATTTCGGTAGTATCCGAAGACCTGAAATCCGTGAACGGTAATTGGACTGCCGCGCACCATGCAATTTTGACGGCCGCGTTGAAGGACAAGTCCGTCGCTCGGATCTTCGTCTCAGGCGCTATCAAGTTGCAAATGTGCGAGGATGCCACGCCGTCTGAACGCAAGTTCTTGCGAAAACTTCGGCCATGGTGGGGGCATACGTATCATTTCCACGTGCGCCTTAACTGCCCGCCCGAGTCAGCTGATTGCACAGAACAGGCGCCGCCACCTGCTGGTGATGGTTGCGACAGCGTGGATTGGTGGGTGACAGACGCCCTACTACCCCCTGACCCAAATGCGCCACCCAAAGTATTGAAACCAGAGCTGGTAATGAGCGACCTGCCCGGCCAATGCCTCGGCGTGTTGGAATCGCGATGATCCGGCTGCTTGCGCTTCTGCTGATGTTGCCAGTATTTTCGTATGCGCAGACATTGACGGCTGTCGGCAGGATCGTACTAAAACTTGATCTGGAGGGCTTCGGCGGTCTATCCGGTATCGAGGTTTTTCCCAGCGGGGATTTTCTGGCGATCACCGATCAAGGCAAATTTATCGAAGGCAGCATAACCCGGCTAGATGGAGAGATACGCAGCGCAACGATCTTCCCCCTTAGTCCAATTCTCGATAGCAAAGGTAACCCGCTGACAGGACATCACACAAACGCCGAAGGTCTGGCGATTGGACCGAACGGCAGCATCTACATCGCGTTCGAGGGTAATCACCGGATTATGCAGCACGCGACACGGACTGCGGCGGGGCAGTTTTTGCCCAAGCATCCGGACTTTCGGACCTTGCAAAGCAACTCGGGCCTCGAAGCGCTGGCCATAAATGCAGACGGGATAATGCTAACCATTCCCGAACGCTCGGGCAAAGAAACACGGCCCTTCCCCGTTTACCAGTTTAGTGGGGCCGAGTGGTCTCAAACAACCTCCATCCCTCGCGACGGGCAGTTTCTCGTCACTGGGGCGGACTTTGGACCTGATGGCCGGTTCTATGTACTGGAACGCGCATTCAAGGTACCCACAGGATTTTCGACCCGCATCCGCCGGTTCAACTTTGTGAACAACACCCTAACGGAGGGCAAAACCCTGCTGGTGACACGCACAAACCGCCTCGACAACATGGAGGGGATATCGGTTTGGGCAGATGAGAGCGGTCAAACTCGCTTGACACTGGTGTCCGACAACAACTTTAATCCTTTGTTAAGAACCGTTATTGCCGAGTATTTGGTTAACGACTAGTTTCCCCAATTCAGCAGAATCTCCCAAGCCTCATCGGCAGTTTCGACAAAACGGAACAGCTTGAGGTCGTCGGCCCCAATAGTGCCCGCATCAGCCAACGCATCCCAGTTAATGACTTTGCGCCAGAACGCCTCGCCGAACAGCAGAATTGGCATCGGTTCCATGCGGCCAGTCTGGATCAGAGTTAACGCCTCGAACAGCTCATCCATTGTGCCAAATCCACCGGGGAAAACGGCAAGCGCTTTGGCGCGCATCAGGAAATGCATCTTGCGGATTGCGAAGTAGTGAAAGTTGAAGCAAAGCTCTGGGGTTGCATATTGATTGGGGGACTGTTCGTGCGGCAACACGATGTTCAAGCTAATTGAGTCGCCGCCAACGTCGGCAGCGCCGCGGTTGCCAGCTTCCATCACACCCGGCCCGCCACCTGTGCAAACTACGTATTCCTTATGACCGTTCGACATGCTGGCTTTGGTGCAAAGTGCTGCGAATTTCCGCGCCTCGGTATAATACTTCGACAAATCGGCCAGCGTTTCTGTGCGTGCCGATGCTTTGTTCACCGGATCAGGAATGCGTGCCCCGCCGAAAAGTACAACCGTACTTTCGATGCCCTTTTCCGCCAGCGCCATCTCCGGCTTCAATAGTTCCAGTTGCAAGCGCATTGGGCGCAGTTCGTCACGGCACAGAAAATCGGGGTCAGCGAAGGCAAGACGATAGGTCGGCGCACGAGTTTGCGGGGTGTCAGGCACCTCGACCGAAGTTTTCATATCCTCGCGGGCGTCGGGAAAACGGGTTTGTTTACGGTTCATAGTTTCCTCACTGTCATTTGTGCCATATTGCACATGCTTGGTTTCCGAATTATAGGCCTAAACAGAACAAGACCAGTCACAAAACGGGGATCACCATGTCGAACGCACAACTAGAAATCGCCATCGAGGCCGCATGGGATGCGCGCGACTCTATTAGTCCTGCTACAACAGGCGAGGTTCGCGAAGCCATTGAAGACACATTAACCGCTTTGGACAGTGGCAAGCTGCGCGTCGCCGAGCCCCGCGAAAACGGTGAGTGGCACGTTAACCAATGGGCAAAGAAAGCCGTTCTTTTATCGTTCCGCCTATCGGACATGGCGATGATCGAAGGCAGCAACGGCAACGCTAGCTGGTGGGACAAAGTGCCAAACAAATGGGCTGGCTGGGGTGAAAACCAATGGCAGGCTGCTGGTTTCCGCGCGGTTCCTGGATCCATTGTTCGCCGTTCCGCGTATATCGCGCCCGGAGTGGTGTTGATGCCGTCCTTCGTAAATATCGGCGCCTATGTCGACGAAGGTTCGATGGTTGATGGTTGGGCCACCGTTGGTTCCTGCGCGCAGATCGGCAAAAACGTGCATCTTTCGGGTGGCGTTGGCATCGGTGGTGTTCTGGAACCCATGCAGGCTGGACCAACGATTATCGAAGACAATTGCTTCATCGGTGCGCGCTCCGAAGTTGTCGAGGGCTGTATCGTTCGCGAAGGTTCGGTCCTTGGCATGGGCGTATTCATCGGGAAATCCACCAAGATCGTTGATCGCGAGACCGGCGAAGTCATGTACGGCGAAGTGCCGCCCTATTCCGTGGTTGTCGCTGGTTCCTTGCCATCCAAAAACGGCGTTAACCTTTATGCGGCGATCATCGTGAAACGGGTGGACGAGCGCACACGTTCCAAAACTTCTATTAACGATTTGCTCCGTGACTGACGCGCCCAAGAAAAAGCGCCCACAGCAGGTTTATACCCTGCTGGTCGAGGTAGGCCGCGCCGATAACGACGGGCTCCCGAAGGGTAGTTCTGGCGCGGCGCTGATGTGTTATGCATCTGGCGTGGACGAGGCAGAGGCCGTGCGTGAAACCGTGGCAATCCTAAAGCAGGCAGATATGGCGCCGCTGGATGTATCAGGCTACGGCACGTTGCAGGAACGCCGCGCCGAAGGGCATGACATTTCCGACGAAGAAAAAGCGTTAATGCAGCAGGCGTTGGACGAAAACTCGGTTATTGTTGCGCAAATGACGCCGTTTTTCGACAAAGGGTAATCGCAAAACCATATGACTCAGGTCAAGGTGGTCGGGAAAAGTGCGACTATCATTCCCTCAACTGAAACTTGTTGGAGAATGGTTATGTATAAATCTATCCTCGTTCCTATCGACCTTGCCCACCGCGATATCGGTCAAGCAATGATCAGACGCGCGGTTGCACTTTCTGACGACAATGCGAAGATAACGCTGCTGCACGTAATCGGCGATATTCCCGCCTATGCGCAGTCTTATCTTCCCGAGGGGCAATTGCAGGAGAACCTTGAAGAAACACAGGAATCCCTGAAGGAACTGTCGGAAACTATTGACGTCGAAGCAGATGTTGTTGTGCGGTATGGTAGCCCAAGCCCCGTAATACTTGACGAGGCCGACGAGCGCGACATCGACTTGATCATTATTGCCTCCCACCATCCCGGTATTAAGGATTACCTGATGGGATCGACCGCATCGCGGGTTGTACGGCATGCGGATTGCTCGGTTTTGATTAACCGTTAAGTGGTTTTTCCTTGTTAAAATGTCGACAAATTGTAAACTTGCTGCATGGAAAACAAACCAACAAAACGTAAAATCGTAGCCTCCCGTCATTTGGCGACGCCAAGCGGGTGGCCCCTTTCGGAATTCGAATTCGGCCTGATTGTCGCCTATAACGGTTTTAGCCGTTGGGTAAACAGATGCATGGCGGCTTCTGGGCATCCAACACTCAGCACTTTGGAAATTTTGGTGTTGCACAACATTAATCACCGGGATCGCGGTAAACGGTTGTCCGATGTCTGCTTCATGCTGAATATCGAGGATGCACATACCGTCAATTATGCCATCAAAAAGCTGATTAAAAACGGGTTAGTCGCGGGCGAGAAGTCCGGCAAAGAAATGCTTTATTCCCCCACCGAAGAGGGCGCAGACTTGTGCAATATTTACCGTGACGTACGCGAACAGTGCTTGATCGAAAGCTTAAGCACCGACGCCGACCAGCTTAGCGAGATTGCCGCTACGCTGCGCACCATGTCCGGCATATACGATCAGGCAGCAAGGGCCGCGTCGTCGCTTTAGTGACCGCTGCCCATCTGCCCGACATTCACATCGTAATCAACGGCGACGCGATAATCCGGGTCGTCGTCCATATCGACCATCAACTGACCCGCATTGGTTAACAAACGATGACAATCCTGTGTCAGATGGCGCAGACGCAGACGTTTGCCTGCTTCTTGATATTTCGCCGCCACGTCTTCGATCGCTTGCAAGGCACTGTGGTCTACGACGCGCGAGTCCATGAAATCTAGAATCACGACATCAGGATCGTTTTCTGGGTGGAAACGTTCTACGAAGCTGGTGGCGGAACCGAAGAATAGCGGGCCCGCAATTTCGTACACCAAAGCGCCCTCTTCGGAATGCGATTGGCGGGCGACTATCTGAATACGGGAGGCCGCGTTCCATGCATAAACAACAGCGGATACCAGAACCCCGACGACAACGGCAGTTGCCAGATCCTCGGCCACAGTTACTGCGGTCACCAGAAGGATTACCAATGCGTCGGATTTGGGCACGCGGCGCAGCACGCCGATACTTTGCCATGCAAACGTACCGATAACGACCATGAACATCACCCCGACCAGTGCGGCCAGCGGGATCAGCTCGATTGTTCCGCTGCCAACCAAAATGAAAGCCAATAGGAACAATGCGGCAGCAATGCCGGAAAGGCGTGTACGCCCGCCGGATTTCACGTTGATCATCGACTGACCAATCATCGCACAGCCGCCCATGCCGCCGAAGAAGCCGGTAACTACGTTGGCCGCGCCCTGCGCAACGCATTCCTGCGAAGCCCCACCACGTTTACCAGTAATCGTTCCAACGAGGTTAAGCGTCAGCAGGCTTTCGATCAGGCCGATCGCTGCAAGAATTACGGCGTACGGGAAAATGATTTTCAATGTTTCTAACGTCAACGGCACTTGCGGGATACCAAAAGTAGGCAAACCACCCTTGAGCGTCGCAAGGTCACCAACACGCGGTACGGGCAAATCAAAGGCGATGACCAAAATGGCAATAATTCCGATGGCGGCTAATGGGGCCGGAATAAACTTGGTTACCTTCGGGGTAAAATGCACCAACGCCATTGTGCCGCCGACCAGTATCAGCGTTAACCAAAGGGTTGCGCCTGACATCCAGACATGCCCTCCGGCGCCGTCAGAAACTTTGAACTGCTCCATCTGGGCCAAGAAAATAACGATGG
>CALCGO010000476.1 GCA_937901055.1 uncultured Rhodobacterales bacterium | reverse complement strand
CCAATTGTTTGGTTTTAGGATGGGAAGGTTCCCCAAACGAGAGCGAGTTCATCGCCGCCATAGGCCGCGCGCCCATGGTGAACACATCGCGAAGAATGCCACCCATACCTGTGGCCGCGCCCTGATAAGGTTCAATATAGGACGGGTGATTGTGGCTTTCCATTTTGAAAACAACGCATTGGCCATCACCAATATCCACGATTCCGGCGTTCTCGCCCGGTCCACAAATCACCTGCGGCCCCTCGGTCGGCAAAGTCCTTAACCATTTCTTAGAGGATTTATACGAACAATGTTCGTTCCACATAGCGGAGAAAATACCCAGTTCGGTAAACGTTGGTTCACGATCTAGAAGTTCAAGGATACGTTGGTACTCTTCTTGATTCAGCCCGTGTTTACGGATCATCTCAAGGGTGATGGCTGGCTCTTTGGTCATGGAAATCTCCGGTGGGCAGCAGAATTTGAGGTCTTTTACTGTGTGTGACCACGCTTGGAAAGCTGGAATCTATTGTCTTGGTGCCGCAGGAAGGTTACGCAGGAAAAATGAGCAAACCACATAAAGTTTTCGGGATTGGATTGAACAAGACCGGCACCTCCAGCCTTAAACACGCGCTAGCCACGCTTGGCTATAACCACTGCACTTTGCGGGGGCAGCTGACACATAAGTATTTCAACAACAGTTTTACGCAAATCTTCAATAAGGTCGAGGAATTCGACTCTTTCGAAGATTGGCCGTGGCCGCTTATGTATAAGCAACTATTTGAAAGATATGGTGAAAATGCAAGGTATATCCTGACGCGCCGCCACTCGCCGGAGGCATGGTTGGAAAGCCTGAAGGCACATACGCTGATCACGAATCCCCAAAACAATCCACGCAAGCGGATATTTGGCTTCGACTACCCACACGGCGCAGAAGCGCAACATATGGCATTTTATGAAAACCATTTAGCAAAGGTCCGCGACTATTTTGCCGATCAAGGGGCCGGCCATGTTCTATGTGAAGTTTGTTGGGAAGCGGGGGATGGATGGAGAGAAATTTGTGGATTTCTGCAAGAGCCTGTGCCGAACACGCCGTTCCCACACGCCAATCGTCGAAATGTTGCACCGAAAGATGAGAATCGCGCCAGCGAAAATCAACGGTTGATTGCAGCGCAGATGAAACGCCTTAACGAAGGTTAATCCGCCTGCGCCCGTTGACGTGCCAAGCCACTATCACGATCGCTTACACCCAACAGACTGACGACCAATCGTAGAAACGAATCCTCGTGATGGTGTCGTTGATCATCGGCCAAAACAATACGCCACAGGGATTCAGCAACTGCGTTGCGATCCTCGTACGGTACGGCTGATTTAATCAGGCGCGTGAAGCGAACGGTGTCAGGGGCGTCCGTTTCTAACGCCTCGGCCTCGGTTCGCAATGCTGCGGTTTCGGCGGCGTCCAGATCGTATCTATGCATCAACAGCGCGTCGATTACGGCAACCTCTGCTGGCGCATAATCATGATCCGCGCGCGCGACCCGAACCATTAACGCTGCCATCGCAAGGCGTGCATCATCCGTTGACAATGGGTCCGATGTGGCCGTGCCGTTCAGGCGGTCTAGAAGCGTTTTGAACATGATGTGTTACCTAAGAGTTAAATTTATTCTGGCAAGGGCGGTTGCAGTGATCCGGTTGAAATCCGCACCGCGGCGCCACCAATGCGCACGGCGGTTATTTTGCCACCGCACACGTCGACGGACAAGTCGATTTCGCTAGGGCGGCCCATGTCGACACCCTGTGTCAATGATATCCGGTTCGTGCCTTCTTCCAAGTCCCCGGCGTTCAGCAATTGTGCCGCCAGAATTGCCGAGGCGGAGCCCGTTGCAGGGTCTTCCGCGATGCCGTCGCCGGGCGCGAACATTCGTGCGGAATATCCGCCATTCTCGCCCTGTGTGTACAAATACGCAGAGTTGCTGTTCGCCAACCGCGTTAATTCGGCCCAATCCGCACCTTCCGGCTTTGCCTTGGAAAGCGCTGTGCGAGAAGTTACCGGAACATAGATGAAAGACGGCCCGCCTTGCCAAATTCCGCACGCACCTATGTCGCCAGCGTCCAACCCGAACGCCCTCGCAGTAACATCTTGCACAGGCAACGTGCCATCATGTGCAAACGGAATGACCGGTGCCGTGAATTGGGCATGCGACGTGCCGTGTTCGCGCCAAACCCTGACAGGAACCAGTCCGGCCACCTCTTCCAGCGTGATTTCCACCTCGAAATCGCCGCGCGGGTTTAGCATTTCGGCCAGTAGTATCGCGCAGCCAATGGTTGGATGCCCTGCGAAAGGGATCTCCGCAGTCGGGAAGAAGATTCGCACCTTGGCCGTGTGCGCCGCGTCATCGGGCGTCTGGACAAAGATGGTTTCCGAAAGGTTAAATTCCCGCGCAATGGTTTGCATCCGCGCCGTACTTAACCCGTCAGCCCCCAGAACAACCGCCAACGGATTGCCTGCATATGCGTCTTTGGTAAAGACATCGAGCGTATGAAACTCCAGCATCAAACCAGCCGTGATTGTTTAACGGCCGCCTCGACGAAGCTGGCGAACAGCGGATGTGGTTCGAACGGGCGGGATTTTAGCTCGGGATGGAATTGTACGCCGATATACCAAGGGTGATCAGGAATTTCGACGATCTCCGGCAGTTTGCCATCTGGCGAAATACCCGAGAATTTCAACCCCGTCGCCTCAATCGCGGCGCGGTACGTCATATCGACTTCGTAGCGGTGACGGTGGCGTTCCGAAATTGCGGTGGTTCCGTAAATTTCCGCCACACGGGACCCTTCTGAAAGCGTCGCGTTATAAGCACCCAGCCGCATTGTGCCGCCCTTGTCGTCGCTTGCATCGCGCTGGATCGTGCGGTTGCCTTCGACCCATTCTTTCAGATGATACACGATTGGCGTGAAACGTTTTTCACCCGCTTCATGGTCAAATTCTTCGGAGCCGGCGTCCGCTATGCCCGCCATATTCCGTGCCGCCTCGATTACGGCCATCTGCATGCCAAGGCATATCCCTAGGTACGGGATACCATTCTCGCGCGCATATTGCGCTGCATTGATCTTACCCTCGGTACCGCGTTCGCCAAATCCACCGGGCACTAATATCGCGTTAAACCCTTGAAGCTTAGGTGTGATTTCATCTTCAGATTCAAATACTTCTGAATCGATCCATTCAACCTTAACCTTCACGCGGTTATGCATGCCACCATGCGTCAACGCCTCGGCAATGGATTTATACGCATCCCCTAGTTGGGTGTATTTACCTACAATTGCGATCTTGACAGTGCCCTCCGGATGTACGACGCGGTCCATCACGTCGGTCCATTTTTCCATATCGGGTTCCGGCGCATCGGTAATTCCGAACGCCTCCAACACGGCACGGTCCATTCCTTCGCGACTGTAGGCCAGCGGCGCCTCGTAAATAGATTTCAGGTCCAGCGCGGGGATAACTGCATCGGGGCGCACGTTACAGAATAACGCCAGTTTTTCGCGTTCCTTTTGCGGGATTTCATGTTCGGAACGACACATCAAAATATCCGGCGCAATACCGATCGAACGCAATTCCTTAACAGAGTGTTGCGTTGGCTTCGTTTTCAACTCACCAGCTGCCGCGATGTAGGGCAGCAAGGTCAAGTGCATGAAAATGCAATCGCCGCGCCGGTCTTGGCTGAACTGGCGAATTGCCTCGAAGAAGGGCAGGGCTTCGATATCACCGACGGTGCCCCCAATTTCACACAACATGAAATCTACGTCTTCATCACCGATCTTGATGAAATCTTTAATTTCGTTGGTAACATGCGGAATAACCTGAATAGTTTTACCAAGGTAATCGCCGCGACGTTCCTTTTCCAGCACGTCGGAATATATCCGGCCCGACGATACCGAATCCGTTTTGCAGGCCGAAACACCTGTGAAGCGCTCATAGTGGCCAAGGTCCAGATCGGTTTCCGCACCGTCGTCGGTTACAAAAACCTCGCCGTGTTCAAAGGGGGACATCGTACCGGGGTCTACGTTCAAATACGGGTCGAGTTTACGAAGGCGAACCGAGTATCCACGCGCCTGCAACAATGAACCCAACGCCGCTGACGCAAGACCTTTCCCCAATGAGGAAACCACACCACCTGTAATGAAAATATAACGCGCCATGCCGGTTTTGGCCCCCGTGTAAAAGCTAATAGTTTGGATTGTGCCGTGCCGCACATTCGCTGGTATCACGGGATTAAAGTCTTACCGGATTCGGATTGGTTTAACAAGATGGCAACCGCAAGATAGTGTGGAAATTTACGCAAGGACAACCAAATGAGGGGTGAAATTTTTGCAACCATATGTTAACGATGTCGACATATTCCTTATTAAACGAGGGCAATATTGTTAGAACTAACCACATATTACAAAGCATATGGTGAACCATCCGCCAGCCCGTTTTGCGTAAAGGCGATGTGTCTTTTGCGGCTATCCGGTCAGGATTGGCGGGTAAACTACTACAATGACCCGCGTAAATCCCCGAAGGGCAAACTGCCGGTGCTAAATGATAACGGCACGTTAATCCCTGACAGCGACGCGATCCGCGATCACCTTGAACGCAAGTATGACGTAGATTTCGATGCGGGCCTGAATGCGGAGCAACGCGCGACATCTCGCGCGATAATCCGTATGTCAGAGGAACACATATATTTCGCCGCCGTCTGTAACCGGTGGCTGAACGACGAAAACTGGGCAAATGTCAGGCAGGTGCTTTTCCGAAAGGTCCCGAAAATCATCCGGGGCGTCGTCAGCGCCCGAGTTCGCGTTGGCGTTCGCAAGGCCATGTACGCACAAGGCATGGGGCGCCACACTGCCGCGGAACAGTTCATTCGGGCCGACAAGGATATTTCTGCCATTCAGACCTTGCTCGGTAATAAGCCTTTCCTGTTTGGCGATAGGCCGACCGCGGCGGATGTCAGCGTTGTGCCGATGTTGCGCGCTATTGTTGGTTCAAGTGCAAAGACCGCGTTGCACGAAAGGGTCGTCGGGGATGCAGTTCTTATGGCGTATCTGGAACGGGGCAAGGATGCGATGTATCCCCCATAAAAAGGCCCGCAAAAATGCGGGCCCGGTATTCGACAACTATCTGGAATTACTCGTTAAAGTTTACCCGATCTACGATCTTCAGCGCAGTGTTGCGCAGTTTCGCGATATCAACCAGCGGTGTCGCGTCTGGTGTGAAATCACCCCAGCTTTGCACCAACGCGCTTGGTTGCGCGCTTTCCAGCAGCGGATATTCGAAATTCAGCTCGGCATACATTGTCTGGGCAACTTCGGAAGTCAAAAACTCCATAAGGCGCAGTGCATCTTCGTCATTGCTCGAGGATTTTGTCATTGCCATGCCCGAAAGGTTAACGTGAACGCCACTGTCGCCCAAAACCGGGAACTGGATGGTCACGCTATTGGCCCAAGCCTGTTGCTCCTCGTTTTGAAGCATTGCGCCCATATAATAGGTGTTACCAATGGCAATATCACACTCGCCGGCCCAAATTGCTTTGATCTGTGCGCGGTCATTTCCTTGCGGTTTGCGGGCCAGATTGGCCTTCAAACCTGTTAACCATTCCTCTGCCGCTTCCTCGCCGTGGTGGGCGACAACCGCTGCCAGCAATCCGACATTATAGTTGTGCGAACCAGAGCGTGTGCAGATGCGGCCTTCCCATTTTGGGTCGGTCAAATCTTCATATGTCGTCACTTCGCCTTCAGCAACACGATCAACAGATGCGTAAATCACCCGTGCGCGTGACGTCAGGCCAAACCAGTTGCCCTCTGGGTCGCGGAACGTGGCCGGAATGTTTGCATTCACAACGTCCGAGGTTACTGCCTGCGTAACGCCAGCTTCAACAATGGCGTTCAGGTTCGAAATATCCGTGGTCAGCACCAAATCCGCAGGGGAGCGTTGCCCCTCCGCTTTAAGGCGTTCAATCAAACCGTCCTTGATGAAAACTATGTTTGTCTTGATGCCGGTCTCGGCCGTAAAGGCTTCGAGAATTGGGTTGATAAGTTGCGGTTCGCGCGATGAATAAATGTTAACCTCCGCCACCGCGGGGGTGGCGATGATGGTGGCGGTCAATATGGCTGCAATTCGGTTTAGCATTGTTAGCTCCAGTTTGATTTCGGAACTGGATTACCTGACTAAAATTGTCAGGTCAATAGGTGACTAAAAAAATCAGGAAAGTTTTTCTTGCCTCTTAACTTCATCCCAAAGCGCATCCATTTCCTCGAGGTTTGACTCCTCTGGTGTCTTGTTTTTCACCTTCAAAAGGTCTTCAACCCCGTTGAAACGGCGCATAAATTTGGCATTAGCGGATCGCAACACTGTTTCCGGTTCGATGTCCAAATGGCGTGCCAAATTGGCCATTACGAACAGCAAATCACCGAACTCTTCCGCTATTTCGTCTTTGCCTAAACTGTCACGTGCCTCGGCCAATTCGCCCGCTTCCTCGACAATCTTGTCCAGAACCATCCCAGTTTCCGGCCAATCAAAGCCGACCCGCGCGGCCCGATTTTGCAATTTGACCGATCTGGTTAACGCCGGAAGCCCGGCCGCAACCCCGTCTAGCGCGCTTACCGTACCCGCGCCGCGTTCTGCCGCTTTGATCTGTTCCCAGTCCGAAACCTGTTGTGCCGAAGACTTGTCGCGATTTTCATTGCCAAAAACATGTGGGTGACGCCGGTACATCTTCGCGGAAATGGAATCTACAACATCCTCAAACCCGAACAACCCAGCCTCCTGTGCCATTTGCGAATGGTAAACGACCTGCAACAACAGATCGCCGAGTTCCTCTCGCAACTCCCCCATCTCGCCGCGTTCAATCGCATCGGCAACCTCATAGGCTTCCTCGATCGTGTAGGGCGCAATGGAGGTGAAATCCTGTTCAATATCCCACGGACACCCCGTTTTAGGGTCACGTAGCCGCCGCATGATCTCCATCAAGCGCGCCAAACCGGCCTTTTCGTCGTTAACCAACTTATCAGACTCGTCAATTGGCAGCGGCAAAGCCTTCTTATCCGTCATGCTTTACTCCGAGGTTAACACGCAAGGCCTCAAGGCCATGAAAATGATAGCGGTCGGCATAAACGGGCGTTTCGGCCAACTTCATATCGGGATACTTGGCGAACAATATCGGTAACGCGACCGCCATTTCCAACTTCGCCAACGGCGTTCCAATACAAAAATGCAGACCGGCACCAAATGACAGATTGCCGACCCCGCCGCGCACCGCGTCGAGATCCATTGGGCATGAGTACTTTTGCGGGTCGTGATTGGCACCGGCCAACATCAAGCCAATCACGTCACCGGTTTTGAATTCGTGCCCGAAGGCGGTGATGTCCTGCATCGCGTAGCGAGTGAACATGTGCAACGGCGGGTCTATCCGAAAGGTTTCCTCAACCATTTTAACCGTGTTTTCCGGTGTTTTAAAATGTTCTGAAGGCACATCACTTTCCTCAAGTAACGCTTTAATACCGTTGGCAAATCCGTGAACGGTTGCCTCATGACCGGCATTCAAAAGCAATATGCACGTGGTGACCAATTCGTCAGTCGACAGCTTCTCGCCTTCGTCATTCGCTGCGATAAGTTGCGTTATCAGATCATCTTGCGGATCGCCCCGACGGGCGTCGATATATTCGCGTATAAACGCCGAGAACTCCTGCGTCGCCTTGACGGCTGCATCTTCCACCGCGCGATCGCGACGCACCTGATACATAGCAACCATGTCATGGGACCATGCCAGCAATTGATCGCCCATTTCCTCTGGCACCCCCAAAAGGCGCGAAATAATGATAATTGGAATTTTTTCGCAAAACGCGGGCAATAAATCGACTTCTCCTTTGGGGAAATACTCAATCAACTCATAGGTTAACGCTTCGATTTGGGGTTCAAGCTCTGCAATACGCCTATTGGTGAAAGCCCGCACCAGCAAACTGCGCAGCCGCGTGTGGGTCGGGGGTTCCAACTCCAACAGCGAATGTTTTTCCAGATCGTAAAACGGCTTCAGGTGCGGCGGGTGGACGGGCTGAAATCCTTCCGGGGCTTCGCGGCCAAAGCGTCGGTCGCGCAGGATTGCATTAACGGTTTTATGCTCTACGGAACATAAAATCCCGTAATCTTTCCAACGAAAAAGAGGTCCCGCGTCGCGAACTCTGTCGTAAAACGGGTAGGGGTTTTGCACAAACTCTGGGTCGCGCGGGTCTTGCTGGAAAGTTGTAATCATTCTGCCCGCTCCAACGCTTGTTCCAGATCGGCGATCAAATCGTTAACGTCCTCGATCCCGATGGCAAGCCGGATAAGGTTGTCTGCGACGATAGAATGCGGGCCTTCGACAGCTTTGCGGTGCTCAATCAGGCTTTCAACCCCGCCCAAAGACGTTGCCGGCACGAAGACTTGTGTGAACCGCGAAACATCGCGCGCCTGCGCAGCTCCGCCTTTGATCAGGATCGACATCATACCACCAAAGCCACCAGTCATTTGGCGTTTGGCTATCTCGTGACCGGGATGGGAGGGCAGGCCGGGGTAGAGAACCGTTTCAATCAGCTTATGCCCCTCGAAGTGTTTGGCGAGGGTCAGGGCGTTCGTGGACGCCCGATCATACCGAAGATACAAGGTCCGCAGACCACGGATCAGCAACCACGCCTCGAACCCGGCCATAACACTGCCCAGCATGTTGCGGATTTTTGCAAGCTCGTGCCAAAACGGGCTGATATTGGCGCAAGTCAGCACACCTCCGGTTATGTCGGAATGGCCGTTCAGGTATTTCGTGGCCGAATGAAATGCGATGTCTGCCCCCAGCGCCAGCGCTTGCGTTGTGCTTGGCGGCGAGGCGGTGCAATCGACAGCGAGGATAGCGCCCGCGTCATGCGCAATGCGGGCGGTTTGGGCAATGTCGATAACATCCCAATTGGGGTTCGTCGGGCTTTCGACCCAGACGATACGTGTTTGACCGGGGCGCACGGCGTCTGCCAGCGCGGCGGGGTCTGTTGTGTCGAAAAATGTCGCCTCGATACCGCGCTTCTCGCATAGGCGGTGAATCCAGTTCATACCTTCATGATACATGATTGTCGGGGCAACAACATGGTCGCCCGTCTCCAGTGTTTCCATCAACGTAACGACCGCTGCCATGCCGGATGCAAACAGCAAGGACGCCGCACCGCCTTCTAGGCTGGCCAGTACAGATTCCGCATGTCTGACAGTTTGACCGCCGCTGCGTGCGTAAATGTAGGGTTGTCGCGGGTCGTAGTTTTCGTCGCGCGCATAGGTGCTGGACAAATCGATCATCGGGCTGATGGCACCGGTTTTTTCGTCAATTACGTGCAAAGCTTGGACCGCACGGGTGGCGGGTGACAGGTTTAGCTGTTTGGGTGGTGTTGGCATCTCGGGAATCCTGTTGTTATTCGGTGCCGATATTGCGACCGAACCGTCGGGATGACAAGCCTGATGACTTGACGCCCTAGGAGGGACGGGGGATACCTGCTGAACCCCCGCAACCGGAGCCTTGTGTTGAAGCGTGTCGTTATTGCCTTGTTAATCGCCTTGTTGGCCGCGCCTTTGCTTTGGGGGGG
>CALCGO010000475.1 GCA_937901055.1 uncultured Rhodobacterales bacterium | reverse complement strand
TCTCGAACTCGGTAATATCAAACTGAAATATAGGCCTTATACTGAGGTCTCATAATAAAAATATTACATGAATCACCAATCACATGGAGGAATACTGTGAAAACCTTTAATTCATTCGCTATGGGAGCCGCGCTTGCGCTGGCTGCCGGCGTCACAACTCTACCGGCTGTGGCTGAAACACCAGCAAATATGCTGGTCATCGCCAACCGGATTGACGACATCACAACACTAGACCCAGCGCAATCGTTTGAATTTGCTGGCTCCGATGTTAACCGCAACATCTACAGCAAACTGGTTGGTTTCGATCCTGCCGATCTTACTGGGGGATACATTCCTGCGCTAGCTGACAGCTGGACAGTTTCCGAAGACGGCATGACCATCACGTTCACTATGCGTGAAGGCGTGGAGTTCGAATCCGGCAACGCAGTAACGGCACAAGACGCAGAATATAGCCTTCGTCGTGCGGTTATTCTTAACAAAACACCTTCGTTCATCCTGACACAGTTCGGCTTCACCGCTGACAACGTTGGCGATACGATTGTGGCAGATGGCAACACCTTGTCGATCACAACAGACCAGCGTTATGCGACATCGTTCGTGCTGAACTGTCTGACTTCGACAATCGGCAGCATCGTCGATTCCAAAGTTGTAATGGAGCACGAAGTTGACGGCGACATGGGTAACGAATGGCTACGTACAAACACAGCTGGTTCCGGTGCTTACACACTTGGTAGCTGGAAGCCGAATGAATCGGTTACGCTGATTTCCAACTCCGACTTCTTCCGTGGCGCACCTGCGATGGAACGTGTTGTGGTACGTAACATTCAAGAAAGCTCGACACAGCGCCTGCTTCTTGAGCGCGGCGACATTGACGTAGCCCGCAACCTGAACCCTGAGGATATAGCCGGTATCACCGGTGCCGACGGCCTTGCCGTGGATAGCGAACTTCGTGGTCGTCTGATGTATATTTCGATGAACCAGAAAAGCGAAATTCTGTCGAACCCGAAAGTTGTAGAGGCGCTTAAATACCTCATCGACTATGAAGGTATGCAGAACAGCTTCCTTAACGGTCAGTACACTGTGCATCAGGCTTTCTTGCCACGCACATATCTGGGCGAAATCGCTGACAAGCCGTTCTCTCTGAACATTGCTAAAGCCAAAGAATTGCTGGCAGAAGCAGGTTACGCAGACGGTTTCGAAATCGGCATCGTTGTTCGTGAAGCACAAGAGCGGATCGAAATTGCACAGTCCATCCAGAACACATTTGGTCAGGCTGGCATCACGGTGAACATCACTGTGGGCACAGGCAAACAGATCCTTGGTGTATACCGTGCGCGTGAACACGACATCTATGTTGGTGCATGGGGCCCGGACTATCCGGATCCAAACACCAATGCCGGTACGTTCGCCTTCAATCCGGTTAACACGGACGAAGCTGGCGCAACTGGCCTTCTGGCATGGCGTAACGCTTGGGATATCCCAGCGATGAGCGAAGCAACACTGGCTGCCGTGGTTGAAAACGACCGCGACACACGTGCCGCAATGTACGAAGCCCTGCAGCGCGAGCATCAGCAGACTTCACCGTTCGCTGTTATGTTCCAGAAGATTGAACAGACTGGCCGTGGCGCAAACGTTCAGGGTCTAAGCCTTGGCGGCGCGATTACTGCCGTTTCTTATTGGAATGTGACGAAATAAATGGCATTTGCCTCTGATATAATAAAAGGGCGGCGCAAGTCGCCCTTTTACCGAGTCGCCGTGAAAACCGTCAAAACTGTTGCTGCGATTGCGGTCACGATGCTTGGCCTTTTGTTTGTTACATTTTTCATCGGACGGGTTATGCCCATTGATCCGGTGCTCTCGATCGTTGGCGAACGCGCCAGCCAAGAGATGCGCGACGCCGCTTATGTCGCCCTCGGGTTGGACAAACCACTGATCGTTCAGTTTTTCTATTACATCGCCGATGTCGTCCAAGGCGATTTCGGCAAATCACTACGCACCGGTTTTCCGGTAGCTGACGAAATCAAACGCGTCTTCCCCGCCACGATGGAACTCGCCACCCTTGGCACTATCATCGGCGTTTCCGTCGGCGTTCCGCTAGGTGTGCTGGCGGCCGTGAAACGCGGCTCCTGGATTGACCAAGTTGCGCGTGTTGTGGCCCTGATTGGTTACTCCATGCCGGTGTTTTGGATCGGACTAATCGCATTGATGGTCCTTTACGGCAAGCTTGGTTGGGTCGGTGGCCCGGGCCGGCTGGATATTTTCTACGAAGACATTATCCCCTCCGTAACCGGTATGATCCTGATCGATTCCGCATTGGCGAGGGATTGGACAATATTCCGCAACGCCATATCGCATATCATCCTGCCAGCCGGCCTTCTAGGCTACTATTCACTGGCCTATATCAGCCGCATGACCCGTAGTTTCATGCTGGAACAGTTGAATTCCGAATACATCATTACCGCCCGCGTTAAAGGTATGTCAGAAACCGCTGTGATCTGGAAACATGCGTTCGGGAACATCAAAGTACAGCTAATTACCGTGATTGCGCTCAGTTACGCCGGCCTGCTGGAAGGCTCGGTCTTGACCGAGATAATCTTCGCATGGCCCGGTATCGGTTCCTACATCACGACCTCGTTGCTGTCGGCTGATATGAACGCCGTTATGGGCGGCACAGTGGTTGTTGGCTTGGTGTTCGTGCTGCTGAACATCTTCTCAGACCTTCTTTACAAATTCTTTGATCCGAGGGCAAAATGAGCCTGACTGACACTTCAAAGCCAACCATTCGCGAATGGCTGCTGACCGATACGCCAACCTCACGCAGGCATGCCAAAGCGACCGTGATTTACCAAGCGTGGCTGTCGTTCAAGCGCAATCCTATGGCGATGATCGGCCTCGGCATTCTGATATTTCTGGTGCTGGTTGCTGCGCTCGCCTCCGTTTTGGCCCCGCATGACCCGTTCATCCAGGACCTAGGCGCACGCCTGCAACCCCCTTTGACCGAGGGGTATTTTCTCGGTTCCGACAGCTTGGGGCGCGACATCTTAAGCCGCCTGATCTATGGCTCAAGGATCACGCTTTACATCGTCACACTGGTTACCATCCTAGCACCCGTCGTTGGCCTGTTTGTCGGCACGATCGCCGGATATGCAGGTGGTTGGACTGACGCAATTCTGATGCGGATCACGGACATCTTCCTCGCCTTCCCACGCCTCGTTCTGGCGTTGGCTTTCGTGGCGGCGTTGGGCGCAGGCATCGAAAACGCGGTTCTAGCGATCTCTCTAACCGCTTGGCCAGCCTATGCGCGGATTGCGCGGGCTGAAACGCTGACGATCCGCAATTCTGACTATATTCACGCGGTAAAACTGCAAGGTGCTGGCCCGCTGCGGATCATCATCAAACACATCTGGCCGCTGTGCATTTCATCGCTCGTTGTGCGTGTAACGCTCGACATGGCAGGCATTATTCTGGCCGCCGCCGGACTCGGCTTCCTTGGCCTTGGGGCGCAGCCTCCTTCACCTGAATGGGGCGCGATGATTTCTGAAGGGCGGCGGTTTATTCTGGATCATTGGTGGATC
>CALCGO010000474.1 GCA_937901055.1 uncultured Rhodobacterales bacterium | reverse complement strand
GCTTGGAATAAGTCTGGCGTTTGCATGGCGTAGTTCGCGGGGCGGTGACCTGAAGCTGGTCGATGCGGGAATTGCCGCCGTGTACGCCCCGATTGCCGCGATCATCGCAGAGGTGGCGTGGTCCCCGAGCTATGTTCTGGGGTCGGGCAACTGGGCGCTTTACCTTTCGGTGGTTGCGATTGCGATGACGGTGCTGGCGGAAAGATTCTCGCGCAAGGATGGGGAAGATCGGTTGCGCACGGCGATGTTTGCGCTTTCGGCAATTTCGATGCTTAGTTTTGTGCTGGTCGTGATGCTTGGGTCTTTTGCACTGACGTTGGCATTGGCCGTGATGGTCGCCGCTGCTGCGTGGATGGGGGCGAAATTTAATCTGCCGTTGTTCGACCGATACATGCAGGTTGGCGTGGTGACGGTGACGTGGCGGCTTATCCTCGATCCGGGCATGTTCTGGGCATTTGATGCGATCCTTTGGGAAGTCACGCTGGCGTTCCTTGGTGTTATCGGGCTGCTGATCGCGGCCTATTTCCTGAAACGCAAAGAGGCGCTTGTGGGTGTTACTGTAATGCTGGAATCGGCGATATGGTCGCTAGGCGGGGTATTTTTGTCCGTCCTGCTGATCCGTTATTTCACGGAACAGGACGTGCAATCCGAATTCGTCGAGCCGTCGTTGGTTGGGTTGATTTGGCTGATTTTGTCGGCCAATCAATTGTACCGTCTTCGCGGCGGCGCTGAATTGCGACGAACGCGTATTGTACTGGCATCGACTTATGGAGTGATCGGCACCGGGCTTCTTGCGATTGCACTGTTTGCGATCAATCCGCTGGTCGAGCTGTCAGTCTCGGTAACTGGGCCATATGTGTTCGATAGTTTGGCGGCGGCTTATCTGTTGCCTGCAATATTGCTGACCGTCGTAGCGTTCCGCTTTACGCATTTGCCAATGTTGTTGCGTAAAGGACTGGGCGTGGTCGGCGCGTTGTTGAGCGCGTTTTACGTTGGCGCAGAAATTCGGCGCTGGTGGCAGGGCGATGTACTCGCGGGTAGCGGCGTGATCGACGGAGAGCTTTACAGTTATACCGTTGCGATGATGTTGGCCGCAATTGCGCTGCTGGTGCTGGCGTTTATACGCCAGTCCGCCATGTTGCGTCGTTTGGCGCTGGTGGCGGTCGGACTGACTGTGGCGAAGGTGTATTTGATCGACATGTCCGGGTTGGACGGGCTGTTGCGCGTCGTCTCGTTCCTCGTGTTTGGTCTGGTGCTGATCGCGATGGCTTGGGTAAACCGGATTTTGCAAAAGAACGAGGCTACGGGCGACGATGTAACCCCGACCGACTAACCCAAATCTGGTATGTCGCCGTATCTGGCGCGCGATTGCACTACGCCCATTTTTAGCCCGCGACCAATACGATGGGCGAGGTCGGACCATGCAGCGGCCTGCTCGGGACGTAGTTTTTCTTTGAGCACCACGTCGAACAGGTCCAGCCAGACGGCGAAATGTTCGGCCTCAACCGCCTCGCGCTCCGAATGAACCTTCTGTGGATTGCCGTCATAGGACCGTTCAAACAGGATGGCGTTACGCCAGAATGCGGCGATCTTTTCCTCGTGCACCATCCATGCTTTTGGCAAGGGTGGCAGGCTTTGGAAGAACACGGGCGCAAGCGTTTCGTCTTCGCGCACACGGGCGTAAAACTCGGTTACGACGACGTCAATTTCATCTGCGGTGATCGGAAACCGTGGCGGCAGGGCGTTCAAAATACGACTAGGAACAAAATTCCAAGGCCAATTGCTGTCCAGACCAAACTGTTGAACAGTGAACGCAGCAAGCCAAATTCGCTTTCAGGGTCGATACCCAGTTTCTTGGTTAGCAGCGTGCCCGGCCAGAAGAATGCGCGGCGGATTAATTCTAGCGATTTCATGAGGTATTCCTTTTCGTTTGTGCGTTGCTAGCACGTTGTGCGCGGGTCTGCAATTCGACGCTGGACCG
>CALCGO010000473.1 GCA_937901055.1 uncultured Rhodobacterales bacterium | reverse complement strand
TTTGCAAGATAACGTCGACATGATTGAACTGGGCGAAATCGAAGATGATCAAGAAGTCATCGACGACGCACAGGATGTTATCGCCAAGCTAACAACCCTAGCTGCCAAGTTGGAGCTGGAAGCATTGCTGAACGGCGAGGTCGATGCGAATGATACGTTCGTCGAGATTAACGCTGGGGCAGGCGGTACGGAGAGTTGTGACTGGGCATCTATGCTGGCACGTATGTACGTTCGTTGGGCCGAGAAGAAGGGCTACAGCGTCGAAACAATGTCTTATAATGCCGGCGACGAGGCTGGTATTAAATCGGTGACATACCAGATTAAGGGCCACAACGCCTATGGTTGGCTCAAAAGCGAAAGTGGTGTGCATCGGTTAGTGCGAATTTCACCGTTTGATAGCGCGGCCAAACGGCACACGTCGTTTAGTTCTGTGTGGGTCTATCCAGTGATCGACGACAATATCGAGATTGACATTAATCCTGCTGACATCCGTGTTGATACATACCGGTCTTCGGGCGCGGGTGGCCAGCACGTTAACACCACCGACTCGGCCGTGCGAATTACGCATATCCCATCCGGCATTGTGGTGACCAGCTCCGTGAAATCGCAGCACCAGAACAGGGCAAACTGTATGGCGGCGCTAAAATCGCGGTTATACGAGATTGAAATGCGCAAGCGTACTGAATCCATTCAGGATGCGCACGAAAGCAAAGGCGACGCGGGTTGGGGTAACCAGATCAGGTCATATGTACTGCAGCCCTACCAAATGGTTAAAGATTTACGAACGAACGAGGAAACTTCGGATACACAAGGTGTGTTGGACGGCGACCTCGACAGATTTATGGCGGCAACGCTGGCGCAAGACGTGGCTGGGAAATCCCGTGCCGACGCGCAGAATGGATAAGAATGAAAACGATAACAAAAACCGAAGAATTAGCTAAATTTTGCGAGGAATGTGCTTCACAGCCGTACGTCACCGTGGATACGGAATTTCTGCGCGAGCGCACCTATTATTCACAGTTGTGTCTGATCCAGATGGCCTACCCGGGGGAGGGTGACGAGAACGCGGTAATCGTTGATCCACTCGCCAATGGCATTGACCTTGCCCCAATGTACGAGCTTTTCAAAAACACCGATGTTGTTAAGGTTTTTCATGCTGCCCGTCAGGATCTTGAAATTTTTTGCATTGAGGGTGGGGTAATCCCGGAGCCCTTCTTTGACACCCAAATTGCCGCCATGGTTTGTGGATTTGGGGAACAAGTTGGTTATGAAAAGCTGGTGCGCCAAATCGTGAAGGCAAGCGTCGATAAGTCCTCACGTTTTACGGATTGGAGCCGTCGACCACTTTCGGATAAGCAAAAAACCTATGCTTTGGCCGATGTGACACATCTTAGGGTAATTTATGAATACCTTGATAAACAGTTAACAAAAACCGATCGCACAAGTTGGGTGACCGAAGAAGAAGCCATCCTAACTGACCCTGCTACATATCGGATCGAGCCTAGCAACGCGTGGAAGCGCCTAAAAACGCGCACCACATCGGGCCGTTTTCTGGCTGTGGTTCGCGAGTTGGCGAAGTTCCGCGAGATAACAGCACAGGCCCGCAATATCCCGCGAAATCGTGTGATGAAAGACGATGCCTTGATGGAGTTGGCATCGACTCGACCGAAAACTTACGAAGACCTTAATCGGTCACGCTTGTTGCTACGCGAGGCGCGTAAAGGAGCGACCGCGGATGGTATCTTGGCTGCTGTGAAAGCTGGCGAGGCATGTCCTCAAGATGATTTGCCAAAGGCCCCGCCTGTTAGGGTCAAGAAAAACGGTACGGAATCGCTGGGTGATTTGCTCAGGGTTTTGCTTAAATCCAAGGCCGAGAGATATCAAGTTGCACCGAAACTGATCGCGACCGCCAATGATCTTGATGCTATAGCGAACAGTGATGACAATGAAGTAAAGGCTCTAAGTGGTTGGCGCAAAGGCGTATTTGGTGATGATGCGTTGCGTTTGCGCAATGGCGAAATTGCACTTTCTGCGACACCTAGGGGTGTGAAAATTATTGAATTGTGAACGGTTCATGGTTGCGTCAACACGCCGGACTAGACGTCATGCCTTTAAGTGACTAAATCGCTCGATTAAAGGAGAACGCCAATGGCCACCGCACGTTTTGAAGAGATTGTTGAAGATTTCGAATTCGTCGACGACTGGGAAGATCGCTATCGTTATGTGATTGATCTGGGCAAGAAAATGCCCCCTCTTAACGAGGGTCAGAAAATCCCTGCGACCAAGGTCGAGGGTTGTGCCTCGCAAGTCTGGATTGTGCCTGAAATTGATGGCGAAGGGGCAAGTGCCCGTATCGGTTTTCAAGGGGAATCCGATGCGATGATTGTTGGCGGATTGATCGCTGTTCTGCACGCTCTTTACGATGGGTTAACGCCGGCGGAAGCGCTAAAAGTCGAAGCGCAAGAAGAAATGGGGCGCTTGGGGCTTGACCAACATTTGTCCTCGCAACGAT
>CALCGO010000472.1 GCA_937901055.1 uncultured Rhodobacterales bacterium | reverse complement strand
CGTTCCGATGGAGGAAATGAACCTACACTTCACTGGCGACTTCCATGCGATTACCAGCGCGCACAACCTGCTGACCGCGATGATCGACAACCACATTTATTGGGGCAACGAGCTGGAAATCGACGAACGCCGCATCACGTGGAAGCGCGTCATGGACATGAACGACCGCGCCCTTCGCGACACGGTTGTCAGCCTCGGCGGCATTGCCAACGGTTTCGCCCGCCAGACAGGTTTTGACATTACTGTCGCATCCGAGGTCATGGCGATCCTGTGTTTGGCCGATAATCTGGACGACCTCCAGCGCCGCCTCGGTGATATCATCGTGGCTTACACGCGCGATCGCAAACCGATCTATTGCCGTGACATTAAGGCTGACGGTGCAATGACCGTTCTGCTGCAACAAGCTATGCAGCCAAATCTGGTTCAGACGCTGGAAAACAACCCCGCGTTCGTTCACGGCGGCCCTTTCGCGAATATCGCGCATGGCTGTAACTCCGTTGTTGCAACAAAGACCGCACTTAAACTTGCGGATTACGTAGTGACCGAAGCGGGCTTTGGCGCCGACCTAGGTGCCGAAAAGTTCATGAATATCAAGTGTCGCAAAGCAGATATCGCGCCAGACGTTGTTGTACTTGTAGCGACGATTCGCGCTATGAAAATGAATGGTGGGATCGCTCCCGCTGATCTGGGCGCTGAAAATGTCGATGCTGTTAACGACGGGGCGCCAAACCTCGGGCGCCATATCGAAAACATGAAGGCCTTCGGTGTGCCGGTTGTTGTCGCCATTAACCATTTCGTAACCGACACTGATGCAGAGGTGCAGGCGGTGATTGATTACGTCGCCACCCACGGCTCCGAGGCTGTCCTGTGTAAACATTGGGAGCACGGCTCGAAGGGGATCGCAGATCTGGCAACACGCGTTGTGGAAATCGCCGACGCAAACGTCGCACAATTCGCCCCGCTTTATCCGGACGAGATGCCGTTGTTTGACAAAATCGAAACCATCGCCAAGCGTATTTATCGCGCTGACGAGGTCATGGCTGACAAGAAAATCCGTGCCCAGTTGCGCACATGGGAAGAGGCTGGCTTTGGCCACCTGCCCGTCTGCATGGCCAAAACGCAGTACAGCTTTTCGACCGATCCTGAGCTTCGCGGTGCGCCTACCGGCCACTCGGTTCCGGTTCGCGAGGTTCGCCTTTCCGCTGGTGCGGGATTCATCGTGGTTATCTGTGGCGAGATCATGACCATGCCGGGACTACCGCGCAAACCTTCCGCTGAAGCGATCATGTTGAATGATGCGGGGCAGATTGAAGGGTTGTTCTAAACAACTAGTCCTTGAGGGATCTGCACCATTCGGTTAAGTCAAAGCCATTGTTTATTGCAACAATGGAATAGGCGTGATGCAGATCCCCAACGACTGTAACACCATGGCAGAACTTCGTGAAAGCATCGACCTGCTCGATGCTGAAATCATGTCGCTCTTGTCCAAACGTGCGGAATACATTGACCGCGCAATTACTTTGAAATCCTTGGAGAGCTTGCCTGCAAGGATTGATGATCGTGTCGAATACGTTGCAATGCGTGCTCGGGAAAACGCAGTGAAACTCGGGTTCGATCCTGATTTGGCGGAAAGCATCTGGCGCCAGTTAATCGAGTGGTCGATAGAACGGGAAGAAGCTGTTCTAGGTACGGAAACTTCAAGTTAGGGAACCCCATGACAGCAGATATTATCGACGGTAAAGCCTTCGCAGCAACTGTTCGCGAAAAAGTGGCGGCACACGTCGCGGCTCTGAAAGCCGACCACGGTATCACGCCTGGCTTGGCAGTTATCCTTGTCGGCGAGGACCCTGCAAGCGAAGTGTATGTCCGCAATAAGAACCGCCAAACGGTTGAAGTTGGCATGAATTCTTATGAACACAAGCTGCCCGCCGACAGCAGTCAGGCTGAGGTAATCGCGCTGGTTGAGAAGCTGAACAATGATCCAGCAGTGCATGGAATTTTGTGCCAGTTCCCAGTTCCCGATCATATGAGCGAGCGGGAAATTGTTGCCGCCATCTCGCCTGCAAAAGACGTTGACGGGTTGCATATCCTTAACGCCGGATTGTTGACAACGGGTCAGAAAGCGATGGTGTCCTGCACGCCACTTGGCTGCCTGATGCTGTTGCGCGATCGTCTTGGTTCGCTGTCAGGTTTCAACGCGGTTGTGGTTGGGCGTTCAAATCTTGTTGGAAAACCACTGGCCGCCCTTCTCTTACGCGATAGCTGCACCGTAACCATCGCCCATTCCCGCACCAAAGATATTGAAGACGTATGTCGTCGTGCTGATATCGTCGTTGCCGCCGTTGGCCGCGCGCAGATGATCAAAGCGGACTGGATCAAGCCTGGTGCGACGGTGATTGATGTCGGTATCAACCGCATTCCGGCACCGGAACGTGGCGAAGGAAAAGTACGGTTGGTTGGCGACGTAGATTTTGCCGGCGTATCGGAAGTTGCGGGCGCTATCACCCCCGTCCCCGGCGGCGTTGGCCCCATGACCATCGCGTGCCTTCTTGCAAATACCGTGACAGCATGTTGCCGCGCAAACGACCTGCCGGAACCCGAAGGTTTAACGGCTTAGGTCACTCGACGCGCGACATTTCGGATGCACGATTGGCCACATGCGGGTTGATCGTGTGCACCGCGTCGTATTGAGTAAGATAAATCCGGCCGGTCAAATCATCCAAGAAATGTGAGTGCTTCAGGCGGTCCATGACCGGCCCTTTCACCTCGGACAGGTGCAACATCACATCGGCATGCTGCAAGCGTTCGTTGATGGCCTCAAGGCTTTCCAAAGCGGACGCATCAATGAAGTTGACGGCCGAACACATCAGTACCACATGTTCAATCGCCGGATCTTCCGCAACAGCATCGTTAATCAGATCTTCAAGGAACCGCGCGTTCGCGAAATAGAGGCTCTCGTCTATACGAATGGACAGAATTTCAGGTGTCACGATAACCTCATGACGGCGCACATTTCGGAAATGTTCGGTACCGGGAACTTGTCCAACAATTGCAGAGTGTGGCCGCGAGGAACGATAAAGGTGCAAGAACAGCGATAGACCAACGCCTGCCGTAATGCCCATCTCCACCCCGAAAACGAGAGTTGTAAGGATAGTAGCCATCATAGCCGCGAAGTCGGACTTCGAATAAGCCCACGTACGTTTTATGGAATCCAAATCTATCAGTGAAAGAACCGCAACAATGATCGTCGCAGCAAGTGTGGCCTTCGGTAGGAAATGCAAAAGCGGTGTAAGGAACAAAGCTGCCATCGCTATGCCCACGGCGGTGAACGCCCCCGCAGCCGGTGTTTGCGCACCCGCGTCAAAGTTCACGACAGATCGCGAAAACCCACCCGTCACTGGGAAACCACCAGATACCGCAGACCCGACATTTGCCGCACCAAGCGCGATGAGCTCCTGATCCGGATCAATGCGTTGGCGTCGTTTCGCCGCCAACGTTTGCGCCACAGAAATGGTTTCGACATACCCGACGATCGAGATCAGCAATGCGGGAACGGCAATTGCGCTCCACAAGTTCAAATCAAATGTCGGTACTGTAGGAACGGGCAGCCGCGCCGGAATTTCCCCGATGATCCTCACGCCCTTCGCGTCAAGCGCCATAGCCCAGACAACTGCCGTCGTGGCGGCAACAGCAGCCACGGGACCGGTCTTGGCCACAACCTCGGCTAGGCGTGGGCCAAGGCCGAGCTTGCGCAACAGCGGTTTTAGGTTACCGCGTACCCAGAAAAGAAACGCCGTCGCGAAAACGCCGATGCTCAGCGTGTAATAATTAATTTCGGACAAGTGTGCGGTAATCGAAACCACGAGCTCCAGAATGTTATGCCCAGACGCATCAATGCCGAAAATATGTTTCAATTGGCTAGTCGCGATGATAATCGCTGAGGCGGTTATGAAACCAGATATTACCGGATGAGACAGAAAGTTGGCCAAAAAACCTAGCCGCAAAAAACCCATCACCAGCAGCATCAAGCCGGATATCAAAGCCAAAGCAATTGCCGCAGCGTAATATTCAGGGGTACCTTGCGAGGCAAGCTCGCCAACTGCTGCGGCCGTCATCAATGACGCAACTGCGACGGGACCAACCGCCAATGCGCGAGACGTTCCAAAAATCGCATAGATAACCAACGGTGCAATCGATGCATAGAGCCCGACTTCGGCTGGTAGCCCCGCCAGCAACGCGTAAGCCAAAGACTGTGGAATAAGCATAATCGTTACGATCACCGCCGCAACGAGATCGTTCGTCAGAGTGTCGCGATCATATTTCACAGACCACTCCAGAATCGGGAAATAGCGCTTTAACATAGCAAAGCATCCTTTAACTCAGGTTGGTAATTCGTCTTAGCTTTGCGAAGCGTTCCACAGCATTCCGCAGCGATTACCAGATCGGCAGTAGGCGAAAACGGGACCGTTGTCCCCGTTTACGACATCACGAAAATCATTCAACAAATCTTCGCCGATCCCGGTCCGTCCCAAAGGGAGATAAAAGAATTTCATCTCGTGATCTTCTGCGGCTTTTCTGATGATGTCTGCTGTAGGCTGTCCAAATTCTTCGCCGTCAGGACGGTTACACATGATGGTTTTGTAACCCGAGGCTTTGATCAAAGCTACGTCGCTCGCGGAAATTTGCCCGCAAACGCTGTATTCGTCCGTAACTTTATATACTTGCATCCCTGCCACCTTACTTACCAGTTGCCGCGCCGGAAATTGTAACCGACGCGGGTATGTTTACTTCAAATCATTGCTATTCACAGGGCATTAACCGGAACCTTCAGATAAACTTGTCCGTTTTCTTCAGGTTCAGGCATTTTACCAGCGCGCATATTGATCTGGATCGACGGTACGATCAGCTTTGGCATCGCCAATTGTTCGTCACGATCCGTGCGCATCTTGACGAACGCCTCTTCGCCTTTGCCGGCACCCACATGCACATTCACGGCTTTTTGCTCGGCAACACTTGTTTCCCAAGCAAACTCATCACGACCCGGTGCTTTGTAATCGTGGCCGACAAAAATACGGGTATCATCCGGTAGTGTCAGAATTTTCTGAATGGAAGCATATAGATCTTCGGCAGAGCCACCCGGGAAATCGCAACGCGCCGTGCCAAAATCAGGCATGAACAACGTGTCACCGACGAAAGCCGCATCACCCACAACATAAGTCATACAAGCAGGCGTGTGGCCCGGCGTATGCATGACATCAACCTTCATTGTGCCTATTTCGATGGTATCACCGTCAACGAACAACTTGTCGAACTGCGACCCGTCGCGCTGGAACTCACTGCCCTCGTTGAAGACTTTGCCAAACACATCTTGCACGATAGTGATATTCGCCCCAATGCCTATTTTGCCGCCCACCTGTTCTTGAATGTAGGGTGCAGCCGAAAGGTGGTCCGCATGCACATGCGACTCCAGAATCCAGTCAACCTTCAAGTCATTGGCCCGCACATACGCGATAACTTCATCCGCAGACGTCGTATCCGTGTGGCCATTCGAAAAATTGAAATCCAGAACTGAATCCACAATAGCAACGCTAGCGCTGTTCGGATCTTTGATTAAGAACGAAACCGTGTTGGTTGCGTTGTCGAAAAATGCTTTTACTTCGGGGGTCATCGGCCCACTCCTATATATCTGTGTTGTGCCTAATATAGTGGCTCGCCTTCATATTACAATAATTGAATGTGTTTTTTGTGACTCACAAAAGTACGTACGGCCCGACGAGCAACAGCAAGCTGGCAAGCACCCCTCCGATTGGCACCCAAAGCCCGACCGTATAGGCACCTTCTGGTGCGGAAACCTTGCGGGTTTTCAGCACCACCAGCGACAGATTAACCATTGTGAACACCACCAGAATAAACTGGGTCGTCATCTCGGCCAGCGCCCCGATTGGAAAAAACAATGCAAGCCCAAGGATAACAGCCGTGACCAGAACCGTTGAGAGCACCGGTGTGTGAGTCTTGGGGTGAATGCGGGCGAAAAACGCGGGGATACTACCCTTCTTGCCCAATCCGTACAGAACCCGCGCTGCCATAACGATTTGGATCACAATACCATTCAGGGTCGCCACAACTGCTATCAGAGTAATTATCAGCGGCGAGCTGCCAGTAAGGCTTTCAAACAGCAACCCGATCGGCGCCTGCGAGGCACCTAGCTCTTCCAGCGGGACCGTCAACACTGCAACCGCGGTCACCATGAAGTACAAAGCTGTAGCGACTACCAGTACGATCAGAATTGCCAGTGGCATTGTTCGTGCGGGGTTCTTGGTTTCCTCGACCAGATTAACCACATCATCAAAACCTATGAACGCAAAGAACGCGATCAAGCTGGTGGTGAAAATTGCAGTTAACGCTGCCGTGTCACCGATTGGTGGGATAACTTCAGGCAACCGCGATAATAAATCCGGCTGCGTCCAGAACCCTGCAACAATTACAACCAACAGTCCCAATATCTCCAGAACTGTAAAAACAGCCGCAAAGATTACGGACTCCTTAACGCCCCACGCGGCAATGCCGCCCATCAGCAGTACTATTAAAACAATAACAAGCTCGCGTGGAAGGCCAAGCAACTCCAACACATACCCGGTCCCGCCCAGCGTGATCGTTGCCGCAGCAACGGTCGCAGACAGCAACACGATACCGCCAGTCAACAATGACAAGCCTTCCGACCTTAACCCCTCTTTAACATAAATCGCCTCGCCCGCACTTTGGGGGAACCGTACGCTTAGCTCGGCAAAGGTACCGGCACTGAAGGCCATCACTATCGCAGCAAAAACGAACGACAACGGCGCGTACATACCCGCCTGCGCGGCTGTTTGGCCAACAAGAACGTAAATGCCCGCGCCGATCGTGACGCCAAGGCCATATAGCACAAGCAGTGGAAGGCTTATGACCCGCGAAAGGGTAACCTCTTTCGAAGAGTCGCTCACTTGCCCTTCTTGGGCAAGTTCAACTGGTCTTCCAGACGTTGCTCCAACTCGACAAGGTCAAGCGGAACAGGAAGGCCTTGGCTTCGCAATTCCGCCAATTCTTCGCGCAATGTTTCTTGCAATTCATGCATATCTTCGGGCTGGTGGACCATTTGCTCCAGCAGCATCGACATACGGGCTTTTAGGCTTTCAAAGGGCATAACAATTCCTTTCCCATATATTCAGGACGCACATTTCCGGCACTTCGGGGTTGCCGGCAAAACATCGAGGCGCTCCTCGGTAATTTTATCGCCACAATCAACGCAATAGCCATATTCACCCTCAGCTACGCGCACCAACGCGGCTTCGATCATCCGAAATTCCAGCAATTCGGCATTCCCCAAACCTTCTAGAACCTCGTCGCTTTCGCGTTCAACCGCACGCTCTTCAACGTCTTTGTTCGGCGTCTCATCGAGAGCGTCTTCAATAGTGTGCAGGTGCGTGTCTAGCTCGGCCAGACGGGTACGTAACTGGGTTTCGCGTTCAGCAGTCGTTTTCATTGATCTATCCTTAACATTCAATTTCAGGTATTGAACGCCTATAAGGATGGTCGCGCATTGACCTGTATCAACCCTGCCAGTTTTGCCTAAATCTTGCGAAACGTCAAATAATGCGGGGTGCGCCCCTCGCGGATCGCTTTCGCTTCGTACCGCGTGCGGGTCCAGTCACCCCAAGGCTCGCGCCAGTCTTGTGGCGCGTCGGCCAACCACTCGAAGTCACCGCGCGGCATGATGCGTTCCAGCGTGTGGTGAACATAGTTTTCAATATCCGTTGCCACCCGGAAAATCGCACCCGGTTTTAGCACGCGTGATATCATGTCTAGGTTTTCTGTATTCACGAACCGCCGCGCATGGTGCCGCGTTTTGTGCCACGGGTCTGGGTACAACAGGAAAACTTTGTCGAGCGACCCATCTGGTAACACCTCGAGCAAATCCCGCGCATCCCCCCAATGCACCCGCGCATTGTCCAGCCCATGCTCGTCCATCAGCGGTACAATCTTGGCAACCCCGTTCAGGAACGCCTCGACGCCCAGCAGGTTTACCTCTGGGTAGGTCTGCGCCATATGCAACAAATGCTCACCACCACCAAACCCGATCTCAAGCCAGACAGGTTTGTCGTTGCCAAACAATGCGCCTAGGTCAATGGGATTACGGTCAGGGTTTTCCTCAAGCGAAACCCCTTTTGGCGAGACCGCCTCCAGCGTCGTATCGAGATGTTTAATCTGGTTTTTACGCAAGGCTTTGCCCCGACGGCGGCCATAAAAGTTCCGCCGCGGCGCATCCGCAGGTTTAATATTTGGTTCGCTAGACATTCGGTTTAGACAGTGCGCTTCAGCACATCTACCAGATCGGTTCTTTCCCAACTAAAACCACCATCAGCTTCAGGCGCACGCCCGAAATGCCCGTAGGCTGCCGTGCGTTGATAGATGGGTTTGTTTAGGCCCAGATGCTCACGAATACCACGTGGGGTTAGGTCCATTACTTCGGATATAGCGCGTTCAATCTCGGTTTCATGCACCGCGCCAGTTCCGTAGGTGTCCGCGTAAATCGACAACGGCTTAGCCACACCAATCGCATAAGAAAGCTGAATAACACAGCGTTTTGCCAGACCGGCAGCAACTACGTTCTTCGCCAGATACCGCGCGGCATACGCTGCGGAACGGTCAACTTTGGTCGGGTCTTTCCCCGAAAACGCGCCGCCACCATGGGGTGCCGCGCCGCCATAAGTGTCAACGATAATTTTGCGCCCCGTCAGGCCTGCATCGCCGTCCGGCCCACCAATTACGAACTTTCCAGTTGGATTAACGTGCCAAGCAGTCTTCGGCGTGATCCAGCTTTCGGGAAGAATATCGCGGATGTATGGCTCGACAACGTCGCGTACATCGCTGGAACTCATGCTTTCGTCCAGATGTTGCGTGGACAACACGATGGAGGAAACCGCAACCGGCTTCCCGTCAACATATTGCAACGAGAGTTGGGTCTTTGCATCCGGCCCAAGTGTCGGCTCGGCACCGCTTTTACGAACCTCAGCCAAACGAGACAAAATCGCGTGGGCGTAATGGATCGGGGCTGGCATCAGTTCTTTGGTTTCGTCAACAGCGTAACCAAACATAATCCCTTGGTCGCCAGCACCTTCGTCTTTGTTACTTGTCGCATCAACACCCTGCGCAATGTCCGAAGATTGGCCATGCAGGTAGTTATCCATCTTGAAGGTATTCCAATGGAACCCGTCTTGTTCGTAACCAATGTCACGTACACATTTACGCGCAATGTCTTCTACACTGTCGATCACATTTTGCGGGCCACGCACCTCGCCACCGACAACCACGCGGTCTGTTGTTGCGAAAGTTTCACACGCCACACGGGCTTCAGGGTCTTCGGCCAAAAAGGCGTCGAGCACTGCGTCCGAAATACGGTCGCAGAGTTTGTCCGGGTGACCTTCGGAAACGGATTCCGAGGTAAACATATAATTTTGTCGAGCCAATGTGGCCTCCATCGCAAAAAGCTGGCGGTATGTTTCTCTAAATGAAGCTAAGTCGTGGCGTCAATGCCCTGATGCTGCTTAATAGACGCACACGGTGCAGGAATTCGGTGAATTCTCAAGGTCGGCGCCTTTTAGCCGGTAATAGTTGCAAAATAGTTAACAACAGCAGAAATCCCGCTACCGGCCAATCACCGCTACGCGAATACAGGGTTTCCGGCAGTGGCGCCGGCATTGAGGCATCAATCACCCCCATTTCGCCCAAGGGAATCGCCTCGATAACGCGCCCATACGGGCCCACCATCGCCGACACACCCGTGTTCGCCGACCGCGCCAAAGGCAAGCCTTGCTCTATCGCGCGCACTCTTGTTTGCACCAGATGTTGATACGGGCCGCTGAACTTCCCGAACCACGCATCGTTCGTGATTTGCACGATCCAGTCCGCACGCTCGCCATCTGCAGAAGCATGTTGCGGGAAAATCGCCTCGTAACAGATTAGCGGCAGGAACGGTGGCGCATCTCCGGCTGAAATCACCCGAGCCCCCTCTCCCGCAGTCCAACCCCTGCCCGTCAGCGCGGATAGTCCTGTTTTGGACAGAATTTCTTGCAACGGGATATATTCACCGAACGGCACCAGATGGTGTTTGTCGTAATTGTCGATCAACACACCGTCACTATCCAAAAGAACAAGCCGATTATACCAGTCGCCGCTTTCGTCACGACGCCTTGCACCCAAAATAACCTCGGTTCCGTTTGTTGCTAGGGAAATGTCTTGCAGCAAATCGGCGCGTTCCTCGGGCAGGAATGGCACGGCGGCTTCTGGCCAAATAACAATGTCTGGAGCGCCATCATTTTGGCTCAGATCCAAGTGACGTCGAAAGAAGGTCTGCTGGAATTCCGGCAACCATTTCAATTGTTGCTCTACATTAGGTTGAACAATGCGAACGGTGTAATCATCTGCTCGCAAGGCTACGGGTTGGGCCAACCGATACGTGCCGAAGCTCCACATCAGGACAAAAATTAGTGCCCCCGAAACGACAGACATCGCCTGTCGGCGCAATAGTAACGCCACTGCGCTCATCGTCAAAATGCCTATGCCATGAATCCCGATAACCGACGCCATCTGGATCATCGGCGTATCGGCCCACCCGTACCCGATCAGTCCCCACGGAAAACCTGTAAAAGCATAAGATCGCGCCAGCTCTACGGCCGACCATAACACTATCAACACCAGCGTACGCCCACGCGGGGCAAACCCAAAGGCAGCTGCCCAGAACGTTGCCAAACCTGCGGCCATCAAGAATAACGCGAAAGGCGCCATCCAGCCGTGGCGACCGATGTCGACCAAGAACGGCTCGACTATCCACGCCAGTGTAAGACCGAAGTAGCCAAGGCCCGCGACCCATCCAACCGCCGCCGCGCGCTTTCGATTGCCAGCGCCAGTGTGAAGCCAGAATATGACAGGAAGAGCCGCGAAGAAAACTGTCGGAAAAGACCACGGCGCTTGCACCAAGCCCAACGCCGCACCTGCGGTGAACGCCAGCAACAGTTGTCGCCAACCGGTCAACGACCCCACCCGCGCGGGCAAGCCCACGCGAATTATTCCGCCGCTTGGCCGATTGGCCGTTTCGCATTCAACCGCACGCGCAAAGTCTTTACGCGACGCGCGTCAGCATCAACGACTTCGAACTCATGTCCGTGTCCGTCACGAACACATTCCCCGCGTGAAGGTACACGTCCGATCAGCATAAAGACCAAACCGCCTAATGTATCAACGTCCTCGTCCAGATCATCGGGTAACAGGTCCACGCCCGCCGCCTCTTCGAATTCATCTAAAGGTGCGCGCGCCTGCGCAACGAAGACCGAGGGCGATTCCTCGCTCCATAACTGCGCTTCTTCCACGTCATGCTCGTCTTCGATCTCACCGACGATTTCTTCGATCAGGTCTTCCAGCGTTACCAACCCTTCGACCCCGCCGTATTCGTCAATCACCAGCGCCATATGCATCCGTTCGCTCTGCATCTTTTGCAAGAGCGCACCAAGCGGCATCGAGGGTGGTACATAAATCAGCGGGCGGATAATGGCCTTCAGGTCAAACTTGCCACTCGCGCCGAACCCATAGTTTAGGGCGATGTCTTTCAGATGCACCAAGCCGAGCGGGTTATCCAGCGTGTCGGCGTAAACCGGCAGACGACTGTTGGTAGATTTCCGAAACGCCGCGACCACCTCGTCCAGCGTTGCGTCATCCGCAATCGCGGCAACATCCGCCGTTGGAATCGCCACGTCATCGACACGCATCTCGTGCATGTTGCGGATATTCAACAACATGTTCTTGGTGCCAGCCGCAGATACAGCCAGTGCTTCGTCATTAATTACAGGTGTGTCATCGGGTTTCTGCCCGAACAGTCGCCCCCAAAACCCGTTATGCGGGGCAGGGGTGTTTAAGTCTGCTTGCGCGCGTTGCGCTGCGATAGAAGACCCGTCTTTAGTGTCGCCCATGGCTCCTTGAAATCCGTCAAAAGGCAACATGCTGTGCCCGTGAGTTCAATATGGGTCGTCTACCCCCATGGTGGCAAGGGCTTTGACCTCTAATTCCTCCATAAGTGTGGCATCTTTGTCAGTTTCGTGGTCATAGCCCAGTAAATGGAGGCATCCGTGCACGATTAGATGTAAAACATGCGCGTGGATGGTGATGCCTTTTTCCACTGCTTCACGCTCGCAAGTCTCGTAAGCGATGGCAATATCACCCAACTCTTCTGCTTGCGGAGGGGGCGTTGGCTGCCCGCCTTCGATTTCAGGTGCCAGTTCGAATGCTGGCCATGACAGCACATTGGTTGCGGTTGGTCTTTCGCGAAATTCAGCGTTCAGCTCGGCAATACGAGCATCATTGCACCCCAGAATACAGATTTCGTACTCAACGGGGATTCCGGCAGCATTCAACGCCGCATTGGCCGCCTGTTCAGCTAGCGCGCTCATATCCAGTGCAGCCCACCGCGTATCCTCGATCACCAAATCAACAAGGTCAGCCATTCCGTTTCGCCGCTGCATCATACGCATCAATGACCTTCGCAACCATCGGATGGCGCACCACATCGACAGACGTAAACCGCGTGAACCCAATGCCTTTAACGTCGCGCAAAATACCTTCGGCCTCAACCAGACCAGACGTAACACCGCGCGGCAAGTCAATCTGACTCATGTCGCCGGTAATAACCATACGGCTGCCTTCGCCCAAACGGGTCAGGAACATCTTCATCTGCATCGACGTCGCGTTCTGCGCCTCGTCCAGAATAACAAACGCGTTTGACAGGGTGCGACCACGCATAAACGCCAATGGCGCGATCTCGATTTGCTTATCCTCGATCATCCGCAATACCTGTTTGGCAGGCAAAAACGCATTCAACGCGTCGTACAGCGGCTGCATGTAAGGATCGACCTTCTCTTTCATGTCACCGGGTAAAAACCCCAAACGTTCGCCCGCTTCAACGGCCGGGCGGCTAAGGATAATCCGGTCAACATGACCATCGATGTAGTGTGAAACAGCCGCTGCAACCGCCAGATAGGTCTTACCCGTCCCCGCAGGTCCAAGGCCGAATGCCAGCTGATGGTCGAACAGAGACTTCACATAGGCTTTTTGAACCGGCGTACGCGGCTCCACAATCCGCTTACGCGTGCGGATTTCGATCTGGTCACTTTTGAACATCTCGATTTGGTCGCTATCACGTGGCGCATCGAACACCTCGCTTGGCATTCTAATCGCGGCATCCACATCGCCGGGTTCCAGTGGGCGGCGCTGTTCAAGCCGTGAATAAATCGCCCGTAGAATCGTTGCGGAATGCTTGCGTTGCTCCTCATCGCCAAACAAAGACAACCGATTGCCACGGTGCGTGATCTCTACGCCCGTTGCTGTTTCGATTTTTTGAAGGTTTGAATCAAGTTCGCCGCATAGTTCAAGCAAGAAGCGGTTGTCAGGAAATTCGAGGGTCGTTTCAGCCGAACCGGCCTCGGTTATTACATCAGTCAGCGCGGTTGTCGCCAAAGTTCACCATCCATTACCAAAGAGATTCTGGTAACTATGGTGCAACAAGCACGTCAACGTAGCAAGGGGAAAAGCTGGAGCTTAAAGACCTAAAAGCGAGCGTTCAAAATCAATTGTAGAATACGGAACCGCATCAACACGACAAACCGGTTTACCGTCATCCGTCAGTCGCGGAGACATGTAACCCTCAAAGCCATCGTCGATGATCCAGTGGTCGCAACCATTGCCGTCAACCCAGATGCCTGCACTGCGACTGTCCAGCAGCGCGTTGTCCATCCCGTAATCGCGGTCGGTCGAGCGATCAGCGCATGCCGCCAGCGAAACAGCGCTAATTGCAACCAACGCAAAGAATGTGATTTTATTCAGCATGACGTCCCCTACTCGCAAATAATTTCAACGCGGCGATTTCGGCGTTTGCCGTCTGCCGTGTCATTGGGCGCAATGGGCTGCAACTCGCCGAAAGCATCGGTGCGAACGATCGCACCGGTCTGGCGCGCGATTACGGCCACAGCCTGTGCGCGGGCCCAAGCAAGATCGAAGTTATCGTAGAGCGAGCCGTCACTATCCGTATGACCAACAACAAGGAACGAGGTCTGGCCGCTGAGAATTTCTTCGGTGAAGTATTTGGACACAGCCGTGGTCGCATCCGGCGTCAACAAAGCTTTGTTCACGTCAAACAACATATCACCGGGAAATTCCATGCAAATGCTCGGATCACGGTTACAAACCGGATTTCCGTCACGATTAAGATGCGGTGACATCATGCCCTCGACGCCCAAATCAATGACCCAATGTTCACATCCATCGGGATCAATCCAGATTGCGGCTTGAAGTCGCCCCGTATCTTCTGCTTGCGCGACCAATGGCGCCATACACGTAGAAAGCCCCAAAAGCAGGGCGCTCAGGTAATGTTTCATAATGTTCTGCCTCAGGTTACCGATCATTTACGCCGGTGTTATCGTCAGCCTAGCATACAAAAATATATTTGTGAATCTATTACTTGCGCGGCAAAGCTTGTGTGACATCAGAGTCACACAAGCCGTTTCATACTTTCGCGGCTGAAAGCGAATTCCGTTCCGTCGCTACGACCTTAACATCCACGACCTTGCCAATATCCGAGGCTTCGCCCAAAAAATGTGTCGCATGCAAATAAGGCGACTTGCCGATAACCTGCCCCGCCTCACGCCCCAGCTTTTCGACCAGAACCGGCAAAGTGCGTCCGATCATGCTATCCTGAAACTCCACCTGATGGCTGGTCAATAGCGCCTGCAATCGGTGCAAACGTTCCGTCTTCACGCCTTCATCCACATGAGAACGATCCGCCGCCGGTGTGCCTGGCCGTGGCGAATACTTGAAACTATACGCCTGCCCGTAACGAACCTCTTCACACAGGTCCATCGTTGCCTGAAAATCGTCCTCGTCTTCGCCGGGGAAGCCAACGATGAAATCACCCGACAACATAATGTCGGGCCGCACCGCCCGCATACGTTCCAGAACCTTGAGATATTCCACTGCCGTATGCCTGCGGTTCATCGCCTTGAGAACCTTGTCAGACCCAGATTGCACCGGCAAATGCAGGTACGGCATCAACTTTTCCACATCCCCATGCACCGCGATCAGATCATCGCCCATATCGTTTGGGTGCGAAGTCATATACCGGATGCGCTCCAACCCATCAATTTTGGCCAATGCACGAATAAGCCGCGCCAACGTCCAGTCGTCCGCCACATATGCGTTCACATTTTGGCCCAGTAGACTGATTTCAACGACACCACGCTCCACCAAATCCCTCGCCTCGGCCAGCAAACGCTCCGCCGGGCGGGAAACCTCGGCCCCGCGCGTGTACGGCACAACACAAAAAGCACAGAACTTGTCGCAGCCTTCCTGAACCGTCAGAAACGCCGCAGGTGCACGCTTCGCCTTTGTGCCACGTGGCAAAAATTCGAACTTGTCTTCCTCGGGGAACTCCGTGTCCAGAACTTGTACCCCATTGCCAGCCTTCGCCGCCATCGCCGGAAGGCGGTGGTACGCTTGCGATCCGACAACCAGATCAACCATCGGCTGGCGGATCATAATCTCCTCGCCCTCGGCCTGCGCGACACATCCTGCGACACCGATCTTTAG
>CALCGO010000471.1 GCA_937901055.1 uncultured Rhodobacterales bacterium | reverse complement strand
CTTGGGCTTCCAGTAACCCTTCCTCGATGCCCAGTTGGTAAGCGCGTGCCACTGTTCCAGGTGTGATCTTTAATTGCCACGCCATGTCCCGAACGGGGGGCAGGCGGTCACCTTTGGAAATTGTACCATTTTCTAATGCATCACGTATTGTATTTAGCAACGCACGATACTTGGCGGTGCCTTTTTGCAACAGTTCGGGCTTCCAAATTGTATCCATTACAATGTTTCCATAGATTTCACCGATTCCAAATTGTATCAGGCGATTGTTAGTACAAATGACACACATTGATAATTGTATCAATACAAACCTAAGGAGCGCGATATGATACTTACCCTACCTCGCCATGTCGCGCAGAGCGCAGATTTATCTGCTCGTGCGCGTATTCCTGCTATCTCACAATTTCTTGTGGCTGCAGCATTGGCCCTCGCACGGCTGGAAGAGCGGCTTGAGCTTGGCACACGGTCAATTGACCTGAGTGAGCACCTTGGCAAAGACGTCGGTTTCGAGCGACATCGACAAGGTCCCGAGCATCACGCCACATCCGGCCCATTTTCCCACCTCTAACCGATAGCCCGTGTCGTGTTTCCAAACGCGACACGGGTTTTCCTTTCGGAAACATTAACGACACCCTTTCGCCAAATTGCGACATTTAATGTCTTGCATACGCCCGCCCGAATCCCGTAACAGGTCAGTGGGCAGGTCGTCGGAATAAGGACGAGCGATGGCAGGCTCAAAAATATCGTCCTGATGTAGGAGCCATCCATGAGCCTCCCTTTACCGCCGCAGGTCTTGCCTGCGCGCCCCGAATTCTCATCTGGTCCATGCCCCAAACGCCCCAGTTGGTCGCTTGAAAGCGTCGCTGGCAAAGCGTTTCTTGGCCGTTCGCACCGCGCAGCGGAACCCAAGGCACAGATCAAATCCGTAATCGACCGCATGGCGGCAATGCTGAATGTGCCCGACGGCTATCGCGTTGGCATCGTGCCGGCGTCTGATACTGGCGCTGTTGAAATGGCGCTGTGGTCCTTGCTTGGCGCACGCCCCGTCGATGTGCTGGTCTGGGAAAGCTTTGGCGCGGGCTGGTCTGGCGACATCAAGAACCAGTTGAAACTGGACGATGTGAATGTGCTGAAAGCCGAATATGGCGAGCTGCCGGATTTGACCGCCGTTCGTAAGGACGCCGATGTGGTGTTCACATGGAACGGCACGACTTCCGGCGCGCGTGTTCCAAATGGCGACTGGATTGCCGATGACCGCGAAGGGCTGACGATTTGCGACGCGACTTCTGCGGCTTTCGCGCAAGACCTCGATTGGGACAAGTTGGATGTCACCACCTTTAGCTGGCAAAAAGCGATGGGCGGCGAAGCGGCGCACGGCGTTATCGTTCTGTCGCCTCGTGCGGTTGAACGGCTTGAGACCTTCACACCGGATCGCCCGTTGCCGAAGATTTTCCGCATGACCAAAGGTGGCAAACTGATCGAGGGTATCTTTACCGGTGCTACGATCAATACGCCGTCGATGCTGGCCGTGGCCGATGCCGACGATGCGTTGGAATGGATGGAAGGGCTTGGCGGTTTGGCCGCAACTTGCGCCCGTGCTGATGCGAACTTTGAAGCATTGCAAAGCTGGGTCGATCAAACCGATTGGGTTGAAAACCTTGTTGCTGATCCAGCGATGCGGTCCAACACCTCGGTCTGTCTGAAAATCGTTGATCCGGCGATTGCGTCTTTGGACGATGCCGCGCAGCGTGCTTTCACCAAAGCCATGACGAAATTGCTGGAGGCCGAGGCCGCCGCTTACGACATCAATGGTTACCGCGACGCCCCTGCGGGTTTGCGTATCTGGTGTGGTGCGACGGTTGATACCGCTGACGTGCAGGCCATGACCCCTTGGCTGGACTGGGCTTTTGAAGCCACCAAAGCCAACCTCTAATTCTACGAAAGAAGGAGCATTTTTATGCCCAAAGTTCTTATATCCGACAAACTGTCGACTGCCGCCGTTCAGATTTTCAAAGACAACGGTGTTGAGGTCGATTTCCAGCCTGACCTTGGCAAAGACCCTGCGAAACTGGCCGCGATTATTGGCGACTATGATGGCCTAGCTATTCGTTCGGCAACAAAGGCAACTGCTGATCTGATCGCTAAAGCCGATAACCTGAAGGTGATTGGGCGTGCTGGTATCGGTGTGGACAACGTTGACCTTAGCGCCGCTAGCGCCAAGGGTATTGTTGTTATGAACACGCCGTTTGGTAATTCCATCACCACGGCGGAACATGCCATTGCGATGATGTTTGCTGTGGCGCGTCAAATTCCGGCAGCAGATGCTTCGACGCAAGCTGGCAAATGGGAAAAGTCGAAATTTATGGGCTCCGAGATTACCGGCAAAACGCTGGGTTTGATCGGGTCTGGTAACATTGGATCCGTCGTGGCTAGTCGCGCGATTGGGCTGAAGATGAAGGTTGTCGCCTTTGATCCATTCCTTTCCCATGACCGCGCTGAAGCACTTGGCGTGACCAAGGTGGATGACCTAGACGTACTATTGGGCCGTGCCGATTTCATCACGCTTCACCTGCCAAAAACCGAGAAAACGGCCAACCTGTTGTCCGCCGAACGTATCGCCAAAATCAAGAAGGGCGCATACCTGATTAACTGTGCCCGTGGTGGTCTGGTCGACGAAGAAGCTGTTGCTGAGGCGTTGAAATCCGGCCAGTTGGCTGGCGCGGCTTTCGATGTTTACGCGGATGAACCCGCCAAGGACAACGTGCTGTATGGCCTGCCAAACGTGGTTTGCACCCCGCACCTAGGGGCTGCGACAAGCGAGGCGCAGGAAAATGTTGCGCTGCATGTGGCGGAACAGATGTCGGATTACCTGATGAACGGGGCTATCGCCAACGCCATTAACGCGCCAAGTGTTACGGCTGAAGAAGCGCCGATATTGAAGCCTTGGATCGAGCTTTCCGAAATGCTCGGCGGATTTGCTGGTCAGGTGACCGAAAGCCCGATTACCGAGATCGAGATTGAATTCGTCGGTACGGTTGGCGAGTTGAACCTGAAGCCGCTTATCTCAACCTTGACTGCTAGCTTGCTGATCCCGCTGGTTGGTGAAGGTAGTGTGAACATGGTTTCTGCGCCGATTGTTGCACGTGAACGCGGTATTAAGATCACCGAGATTCGCAAGGATGCGCAGGGGGCTTTCGGGTCTTATATGCGGCTGACTGTGACCACGGAAAATCAGTGTCGTTCGGTTGCCGGAACGATTTATTCGGATGGTCGTCCGCGGTTCATCCAAATCAAGGGGATCAACCTTGAAGCGGATCCGATGCCGTTTATGCTTTACACGACCAACTCGGATATTCCGGGGTATATTGGTGCGTTGGGTACGACGTTGGGCGCGCTTGGTGTGAACATCGCAACCTTCGCATTGGGGCGTGAAACCAAGGACGGCGAGGCGATTGCTTTGCTGGGTGTGGATGCCAAGATCGACGATGAAACCTTGGCGACAATCGTCCGGTTGCCGCAGGTTACGCAGGCAAAAGCGTTGGCGTTTTAAGCCAGTGACAATTTGTTGACTTGCTCCGACCCTTGCTTTTCGCGAGGGTCGGCGTTCAACAAAAAGGGGAAGACTATGACTGACGCACCGATTATTGCGCAAAAAGGACCGTATGCGACCGAGGTCGTTGAAGGTAAGAACTACTTCTGGTGCGCTTGCGGGCGTTCGAAAAACCAACCGTTTTGTGATAGTTCGCACAAAGGTACGGGGATCTCGCCTGTGAAATACACTGCTACCAAAACCGGTAAGGTGTTCTTCTGTGGTTGCAAACAGTCGTCCAAGATGCCGCTATGCGATGGTACGCATAACAAGCTCTGAATTGGTTACGCATCCGCTAGTATAGACCTGAAATCCCAGTTCTTGTATATTTGACCATGTGATTGGTTGGACATCGGGGGTGGGCATGAGCGACGAGTTTCAAATTCGAACGGGAACATGGGATGACGAGCCAAATGTTGGCGCGTTAATGGCGCTTGCGTTTGCAACGGATCCTTTCGTTCGCTGGGTGTTGCCCGATCCCCTTGATTTCGTAACCGGTAGCTTGACACACGCTGGCATTACAACAGGGCCAGCGTTTGATACCGGCACCGTCTATATGATCGGTGAAACACTTGGCGCGGCTGTCTGGATTTCGCCTGATGCCAAATTTACGCGCAAGGTTAAGGATTCCGATGACGGTGCGGATATGCCCGACGATTTGGCAGAACTTGTCCAAAAATCTGGAGCATTTAAACCGTCCAAGCCGCATTGGTATCTGGCGTATATTGTTGTTGATCCGGCGCATCGGGGCAAAGGACTGGGGACTGCGTTGATGAACCATTCGCTGGATATTATCGACCGCCAACAAATGCCTGTGTATCTGGAATCCACGAACCCGGCGAATCTTTCGATCTATAAACGACATGGATTCGAGCTGTTGGCCGAGGTGCAGGTTGGAAACTCGCCAACGCGATATCCTATGCTGCGTGCGGCGCGATAATTAACCGCAAAAAGCGCTCGGGAATAGGGTTCCCCTATGCAGTTTCACGCTGTATACCCTGCGCGTAACTTCCAAACGAAAGAGGCATGAAATGGCCAATGTAGTTGTAGTCGGCGCGCAATGGGGCGACGAGGGCAAAGGTAAGATTGTGGACTGGCTGTCCGAACGCGCCGACGTGATCGCGCGGTTCCAAGGCGGGCATAACGCTGGCCATACATTGGTTATTGACGGCAAGGTTTACAAACTTTCGCTGCTGCCATCGGGTTTGCTGCGCGAAGGCAAGTTGGCCGTTATCGGCAACGGTGTAGTGCTTGACCCTTGGGCGTTTGTTGAAGAACTGGCCAAGCTGCGCGGGCAGGGCGTCAATATTGATACGCACAACCTTATGATCGCCGAAAACACGTCGTTGATCCTGCCGATCCACGGCGAGTTGGACCGCGCGCGCGAAGCGGTAAACACGATTGCCAAGATTGGTACGACGGGTCGCGGTATCGGGCCAGCTTATGAAGACAAAGTTGGGCGCCGTGCGATTCGTGTTGCGGATTTGGCCGACGAAAAAACCTTGGACTTGCGGATTGAACGTTTGCTGACGCACCACAATGCGCTGCGTAACGGGCTTGGCTTGGAGGAAATTGATCCGGTTGCCCTGAAAGCGCAACTTCTGGAAATCGCGCCGAGCATTCTGCCGTTTGCCGCCCCCGTCTGGAAAGTTTTGAACGAAAAGCGCAAAGCCGGTAAGCGGATTTTGTTTGAAGGCGCACAAGGTTCGCTGCTGGATGTGGATTTCGGGACCTATCCGTTTGTGACCTCTTCGACGACGACTGCAGGCATGGCGGCTTCCGGTGTTGGCCTCGGACCTGGCGCGATTGATTTCGTGCTTGGGATCGTTAAGGCCTACACAACGCGTGTTGGCGAAGGCCCGTTTGCGTGTGAGCTGTTTGACGAAGTGGGCGAGCACCTTGCCACTGTCGGTCACGAAAAAGGAACGGTTACTGGCCGTTCGCGTCGTTGCGGTTGGTTTGATGCCGTTCTGGTACGCCAGACTTGTGCGATTTCCGGCGTGAACGGTATTGCGTTCACCAAGCTGGACGTTCTGGATGGCTTGGAAGAGCTGAAAATCTGTGTGGGCTATATGCTGGACGGTGAACGTCTGGACTACCTGCCAACGGCCGCCGATCAACAAGCGCGTGTCGAGCCGATTTATGAAACCATGAAAGGTTGGTCCGAAAGCACCGTCGGCGCGCGCTCGTGGAACGATTTGCCAGCCGAAGCGATCAAATATGTTCGTCGCGTGGAAGAGCTGATTGATTGCCCTGTCGCCATGCTTTCAACTTCGCCAGAACGCGAAGATACGATCCTTGTAACCGACCCGTTCGAAGACTGATGGCGTTGTCTTACAAAGCCCGTCGCCGCTGGTCTCTGTTTTTGCTGGTGGTTTGGCTGCCGGTTTATATCGTGATCGCTATCAGCGTTTTGGCGCTGATGGGGGACTTGAATAAGTATCTGGCGATCATAGTTTATGCAGTGCTGGGTGTTGCTTGGGCGTTTCCGTTCAAGTTCGTTTTCAAAGGCATCGGCAAAACCGAGGACGGCAAAAAAGAAGTGGAATAGCCTATGCGTATCTTTACAGTATTGATTTTATGGCTGGCGGCAGCGCCAGCAATGGCCGAGGAGATCGGCTCGGTCGATACGGTTTGGAAACTGCTGGGGGCAAACCACAAAATTATCGTCGAAGTGTTCGATGACCCCAAAGTCGAAGGCGTTAGCTGTTTCGTCAGCCGCGCCAAAACCGGCGGGATCAGCGGATCTTTGGGGCTGGCGGAAAACACCAGCGATGCGTCGATTGCTTGCCGTCAAGTCGGGCCAATTAAATTTTTGGCTGAATTGAACGAGGGCGAAGAGGTTTTTGGCCGTCGCTCCTCCATCATGTTCAAACGTATTCAGGTGGTGCGGTTCTTTGATGAAACCCGCAACACATTGGTTTATCTAACATATTCTGACCGGATAATTGAAGGTTCTCCGAAAAACTCAATCTCGGCGGTCGTGATCCGCCCGTGGGCCGAGTGACGTTAGTTCTTGATAGCAAGACCCCGATCACGCTGGTCGGTGGCGGTCCCGTTGACGAGGGCCTGTTAGCTCAGGCGGTCGCGCTTGGGGCAACAGTAGTTGCTGCGGATGGTGGCGTGCATCGGGCACAAGATTTGGGGCAATCGGTTGATCATGTGATCGGCGATATGGATTCGGTGGATTTGTCAAAGATTGACGGGCCGAAGTTACATCCGATTGCGGAACAGATGTCCACGGATCTCGATAAATGCCTACGGTCCTGCGACGCGCCGTATTTCATCGGTGTCGGATTTCTAGGCGGGCGGTTGGATCATCAGATGGCCGCTTGTCATAGTCTGGTTGAAGCTGCGGACCGACAAGTTGTTCTGATCGGCGAAGAAGATTTGTGCTTTCTAGCACCGTTTAATTTGACGCTGAACCTGCCTGTAGGCACTCGGGTATCGCTTTTCCCGATGGGCGAAGTGGAGGGCAATTCGGCGGGCCTTAAATGGCCAATCCATGCCTATCAATTTTCGCCAGCGCTGATGATTGGTACGTCCAACGAAACGGATGCCGAACGGGTAGAGCTGACGTTTGATAGACGTCGGATGTTGGTGATCCTGCCCGTGGAGTTTTTGGACAAAGTGATCTCGCAGGTGTTCGAGGCCTGAAATCGCACTATTTTCCCACGACAAAAAGAGGCGTTCAGGTGAATCCTGCGCCGTATATGCTTGAAATGCTCGGGAAGGGCACTGGCCCATGATTTTCGGTGGCTTAGGTTAGAAACCACCTGTGTACCGAGGGTTAGGAAACCCGCGCCAAGGCCCAATCCTTGAGTGTGTTGCTGACATAAGCCGGTCTTTAGTCGGCGCAACGATTGAGCAGTTTAGTGCTTCGGTGTTGCGTAGTATTGCAACAGAAAATAACAATGCAAATGGCGCGAGTAACCTTGGAACCTCTCGGCCCATCTCGCTCAGTGCTGCTGGTTATATCGCAAAATGGTTAACCAAATATGAAATCCGGCTTCTCCTTTGCAAAAATACTCAAATTCTGCCCGATCAACACTCGATAACGTTCACGGCCAAGCCACCCAGCGATGTCTCTTTATAGTTGGTATTCATGTCCAACCCCGTCTGGCGCATGGTTTCAACGCAGGCATCCAGCGAGATCAGATGTGTACCGTCACCGCGCAGCGCAAGGGACGCGGCGGAGATCGCTTTGATCGCACCTAGCCCGTTGCGTTCGATACATGGGGCTTGAACCAGCCCACCGACGGGGTCACAGGTCATGCCAAGATGGTGCTCCAACGCAATTTCAGCGGCATTTTCAACCTGTTCAGGTGTACCGCCCATCACAGCGCAGAAACCTGCGGCTGACATTGCGGCGGCAGAGCCAATCTCGCCTTGGCAGCCGACTTCCGCGCCGGAAATAGAGGCGTTGTTTTTGATCATTCCGCCAATAGCCGCGGCCGTTAGCAAGAAATCGTTAACCTTTGTGCGCGAAGCGCCTGGAACATGGTCGAGGTAGTAGCGGATCGTAGCGGGCAAAACGCCTGCCGCGCCATTGGTAGGGGCAGTGACAACTTGGCCGCCAGCGGCATTTTCCTCGTTTACGGCAATCGCGTAGACGGAAATCCAGTCGTTGATGGTGTGGGGCGCGTACATGTTTGCACCGCGCTCGTTCAATAATGCTTCGTGGATGGATTTGGCGCGGCGTTTTACTTTTAGGCCGCCGGGTAAGGTTCCGTCGGTCAAAAGACCACGCGCGATGCAGGTCTCCATCACTTGCCAAATGCGGCCAAGGCGGTCGTTGAAGGATTGGGCGTCGGTATGGGTTAGCTCGTTTTGCAGTTTCATCTCGGCAATGGATTTACCGGATTTACGGGCCATTTTCAGCATCTCTGCCGCATTGTGGAACGGGAATGGCACGCCGACCGGTTCCTCGTGGAGGTCACCTTGGGCGCTCATTTCCTTGGCAGTCAGGATGAAGCCACCCCCGACGGAAAAATACGTCTCTCGAAGGTATAGGTTTCCAGCAGTGTCGTAGGCGGACAGGATCATGCCGTTCGGGTGACCGTCAAGCGGTGGGCCGTAGTCGAAATGTATGTCTTTGTCGAAATTGAAGTCCAGCTCCCCAAGGTCGGGTGGGGAGATTTTCCCACTTGCTTTTATCTCGGCTTCGGTGACTTCGGCGTTGTTGGCCTCGAAAGTAGCGGGGACAAATCCGGCGAGGCCAAGCATAACGGCGCGATCCGTGGCGTGGCCCTTGCCGGTGAATGACAACGATCCGTGAAGCGAGCAGCCCAAGCGGGCCAGTTTACCTGCGCCGGGCACTTTCTGGCGACCATCACGCAGCAACTCAAGGAAATGCGCACCGGCGACCATCGGCCCAACCGTGTGGGAGGACGAGGGGCCTACGCCTACTTTGAAGATGTCGAGCACACTTAAAAACATTGGAAACCCCTTTGATATGGGCGAGTATATACGGATGGTTTCCTATAGGAAACGTGCAAAATACGACATGTTGCGAAGCAGGCGCGAAATTTTGTTCTGACGCGGCGATTCAGGCTATCGCGCATAGTTGAAAATGCCCTTATAAGGTGCCGTGTAACAGCCATTAAAACGGGAACCGGATCATGGATATACCTACAGAGGGTGCGGCAAAAGCAAAGTACCTTGCTGCGAAAAAAGCGTTGGAATTCGTTAAGCCGGGCATGAAGCTTGGGCTTGGGACGGGGTCTACGGCCGCGTATTTCGTAGACTTGCTAGGCGAAAAGGTGGCGGAAGGGCTGGAGGTGCTTTGTGTGCCGACATCGTCTGTGACCAAAGCGCAGGCGGAGGCTTTGGGGATTCCATTGACGACGCTGGGCGAAATACGCTGGCTTGATCTTGTGATTGATGGCGCAGATGAATTCGACGGGCGCATGAACCTGATCAAAGGTGGCGGCGGTGCGTTGTTGCAGGAAAAACTGGTGGCAACGGCCGCCGAAAAAATGATCGTAATCAGCGACAATTCAAAGCGTGTGCGCACATTGGGCGCGTTTCCCCTGCCTGTTGAAGTTGTACGGTTTGGCTGGGAAGTGACCGAGAATAAAATCCTCGAAATTATCAGCCGTGCGTTCGTTGGCGGTGTTGGCATTTCGCGGCGCATGGATGGCGATAAACCGTTTGTGACTGACGAGGGACATTATATCCTTGATCTGCACTTGAAGAAAATCGACGAACCACCAGTTTTAGCGGCACAGTTGAAAGAAGTTGTTGGTGTCGTCGAGACGGGGTTCTTTATCGACATTTGCAAGGTAATTGTTGTTGGCAAAGAAGATGGCACGACGCGGGTGATTGATACGCGACCAGCGTTCCGTCCCGTTCATTAAGGAAATACCATGGGCTATGATTTTGATCTTTTCGTCATTGGCGGGGGCTCCGGCGGGGTTCGTGCGGGGCGTGTTGCATCGCAAGGCGGCGCGAAGGTCGCCTTGGCGGAGGAGTATCGTTACGGCGGCACATGTGTGATCCGTGGCTGTGTTCCAAAGAAGCTGATGGTTTATGCATCGGCGTTTTCCGAAAGCTTCGAGGCGGCGAAGGGGTTTGGCTGGACTGTTGGCGAAACGAGCTTCGATTTTAAAAAACTGATCGGCTCGATCGACGAAGAGTTGGACCGTTTGGAAGGGCTTTACCTTAAAGGTCTGGAAAGCAATGGCGTCACGACATTCAACAGCCGCGCAACTGTTAAGGATGCGCATACGGTTGTGTTGTCACATGGCGAAGAGATCACCGCGAAAACCATTCTGGTGGCGACTGGCGGACAACCGTTTATTCCGGGCGTGAAGGGTTCTGAACACGCGATTTCGTCCGATGATGTGTTCTTATTGGAAGATCTTCCAAAACGTATTCTGGTGGTTGGCGGCGGTTACATCGCCTGCGAATTTGCCGGCATTTTCAATGGTATGGGCGCAGAAGTAACGCAGTTCTATCGCGGTGCGCAAATCCTACGAGGGTTTGACGGCGAAGTTCGTGGCCATGTGGCCGAGGAAATGATCCGCAAAGGTGTTAATCTACATGTCGGCACGGATGTCGCCAGCATCGAGAAGAAAGACGACGGGTTGCATGTGACCTGTACCAGCGGCTCCGCCTATGTGGTGGATGAGGTGCTTTATGCGACGGGTCGTGTCGCCAATACACGCGAAATGGGGCTGGAAGAGGCAGGCGTTAAGCTGGGCCGTAAGGGCGAGATTATCGTTGATCGATTCTCGCAGACGTCGCAACCGTCGATCTATGCGGTGGGCGATGTGACAGACCGTGTAAACCTGACACCTGTTGCTATCCGCGAAGGCGTGGCGTTTGTGGAAACGGTGTTTAACGACAACCCCACGGCGATGGATCATGATATGATCGCAACGGCGGTGTTTACCCAACCCGAGGTCGGGACAGTTGGTCTTGGTCAGGAAGAGGCCGACGAAAGCTATAACATCGAGATTTACCGCGCGGCGTTCCGGCCAATGGCGAATATCTTGGCCGGTAGCGATGAGCGTATGCTGATGAAGTTGGTCGTTGATAAGGACAGCCGAAAGGTTCTTGGTTGTCATATTGTCGGCCCTGCGGCCGGCGAGATGATTCAAATGGCGGGGATTGCTATCAAGATGGGCGCGACCAAGGAAGATTTCGATCGAACTGTGGCTGTGCATCCAACGGCAGCCGAAGAATTGGTGACAATGAAAGAACCTGTGGGTTAACCCTTGAATTTTACCAAAAAATGAACACATTCTGACACAGAATTATTTTTAACCGAAGGAAGAGCAGATACATGCCAAATTCGAGTAATTCCGGTGGCCCTTGGGGTGGCGGCGGTAACAATGGCGACGACGATGATCGCAACAAGGGCAATCAAGGTGGGCAACCACCTCAGGTGCCTGATATTGACGAACTGGTTCGCAAAGGTTCCGAACAACTTAAAGTCCTGATGGGCGGCGGCGGTGGCGGCGGTTCCAAAGGTACTGGCGGCGGCGGTTTCGGCAAAGGCTCGATCGGGCTGGTTGCTGTGGCGGCGATTGCACTTTGGGGCTTTGCGTCGTTCTATTCGGTTAAACCCGAGGAGCAATCTGTTGAGCTGCTGTTCGGCAAGTATTACGACACGGGTAACCCCGGTCTGAACTTCGCCCCTTGGCCATTCGTTTCTGCGCAAATCCTGCCCGTAACACGCGAAAACACCGAAGATATTGGCGTTGGTAGCCGTGGCAGCCGCCTTGAAGAAGGCTTGATGCTGACAGGTGACGAGAACATCGTGGACATTGATTTCCAGGTTGTTTGGAACATCAACGATGCGCCAAAATTCCTGTTCAACTTGGCCGACGCGCAGGAAACTATCCGCGCAGTGTCCGAGGCTGCGATGCGTGAAGTTATCGCGCGTTCCGATTTGGCACCGATCCTCAACCGTGACCGTGCGGCGATTTCGCAAGAGGTTCGCGGGCTTATTCAGGGTACGTTGGATAGCTATAACTCTGGTGTAAACATTGTTCGTCTGAACTTCGACAAGGCCGATCCGCCCGTCGAGGTTATTGATGCGTTCCGTGACGTTCAGGCAGCTGAACAAGAACGCGATACTTTGGAAAAACGTGCGGATGCCTATGCGAATGAACGTCTGGCTGCGGCCCGTGGTTCTTCGGTACAGCTGTTGCAAACTGCCGAAGCGTACCGCGCCCAAGTGGTTAACGTTGCGACCGGTGAAGCCAGCCGTTTCCTTGCTGTTTACGAGGAATACGCCAAAGCTGAAGAAGTTACCCGCAAGCGTTTGTACCTTGAAACAATGGAACGTGTGTTGTCCGGTGTAACGAAGATCATCATCGACGAAGACGCAAGCGGATCGGGTGTCGTGCCTTACCTTCCGCTGAACGAGCTTAATAAAGGAGGGTCGAACTAATGAAACGTTTACCCATTCTTGGTGGCGTAGTAATCGTCATCGCCTTCCTCGCCGCCTCTTCGATTTTCGTTGTGGACGAGCGTGAAAAAGCTCTGGTCTTGCAATTTGGTCAGGTGAAAGCTGTGAAAGAAGACCCGGGCCTTGCCTTCAAGATTCCGTTCATCCAAGAGGTCGTTACTTACGATGACCGTATCTTGTCGCTGGACACGCTTCCGCTGGAAGTTACGCCGCTAGATGACCGTCGTTTGGTTGTGGATGCATTTGCGCGTTACCGCGTTACCGATGTGGTCCAGTTCCGTCAGGCTGTTGGTACAGGTGGTATTGCTTCGGCTGAATCCCGTCTTGGCCGCATTATCAACGCGAGTTTGCGTGAAGTTCTGGGTTCGGTGACATCGAACGAAATCCTCTCCGAGGGTCGTGTTGCATTGATGAACCGTATCCGTGATATCGCTATCACAGAATCCGAAAACCTCGGGATTGAAGTGGTTGACGTGCGTATCAAACGTGCTGACTTGCCTGCGCAAAATCTCGAAGCCACCTTCGCACGTATGCGTGCGGAACGTGAGCGTGAGGCTGCGGACGAGCGCGCACGTGGTAACGAGGCCGCGCAGGTTGTTCGTGCTGCGGCTGATCGTACAGCGGTGGAGCTAGTTTCCGAGGCGCAACGTGACAGCGACATCATTCGTGGTGAAGCAGACGGGGAGCGCAACGCGATCTTCGCGGAAGCGTTCAGCAAAGACCCTGACTTCTTCTCTTTCTATCGTTCACTTGCAGCCTATGAAGCATCGCTTGAAGGCGACAACACCACATTGGTTCTGTCACCTGACAGCGAGTTCTTCGACTTCCTGAAATCGGACGGGTTGGAGTGATAGCAATATGCTAACCGACATCCTTTTCGGATTAGGTTTCGTAGCTATAGTTGAGGGGCTGGTGCTTGCACTGGCCCCTTCGCGTTTGCAGCAGGTGTTGGATATGCTGCGCGAAATCGGGCCTGAACGCACACGAACGCTTGGATTGGTTATCTTGGCCAGCGGAGTTCTGCTCGTTTGGGCGGTCCATGGCTGACTTGACGTTTATGTGACACGTAATCGCTTGATTTTTCGCGAAATAGTCACAGTTTAATAGGAAAGTTAAGCGGGTCGGTTTAGGCTCGTTATTTTTCGATCAGGAGGAAAACCATTGAGCCAATCCAGAACCCTTAGTCGCGTGGGCTATGTCCGTGCCTCGTTCGCGATGCTGATTTCGGCGTTTTCCCTGATTTTGGTAATCACGCCAACGCCGAGCCTATCGCGCGCGGCGGGGGAAAGTCTGGCCGATTTAGTTGAACAGATTAGTCCGGCGGTGGTGAATATCGTCACGACCGTGACTTTGCCAAGTACGATGGGGCAGGGGCAAATTGTTCCTGAAGGTTCGCCATTAGAGGATTTGTTCAACGATTTTCAAGAAGGTCAGGGCGAACAAGAGCGCCGCCGTGGCAATGCGCTTGGGTCGGGTTTTATCATTTCAGCGGACGGATTTATTGTTACGAATAACCACGTGATCGAGGATTCCGACGAAATACTGATCGAATTTTTCGATGGCGAAACGTTGGTGGCAACGATTGTTGGCCGTGACGAGAAAACCGATATTGCTGTTCTGAAAGTTGAATCCGAAACGCCACTGCCGTTCGTGCAGTTTGGCGATTCCGATATTGCCCGTGTGGGCGACTGGGTGTTGGCGATTGGCAATCCGTTGGGGCAGGGTTTCTCCGTTTCGGCAGGGATTATCTCGGCCCGTAATCGTTCGTTGTCAGGGTCTTACGATGATTTCATCCAGACGGATGCGGCGATTAATCGGGGCAATTCCGGTGGACCATTGTTTGATATGGACGGTCAGGTTATCGGCGTGAACACTGCAATTTTGTCACCGACGGGTGGTTCGATCGGGATCGGGTTCTCCATGTCCTCGGCTGTCGTTTCCAAGGTGGTTGATCAGTTGATCGAACACGGTGAAACGCGTCGCGGGTGGCTGGGCGTTCGTATTCAGGATATCAGCGAAGATATCGCCGAAGCGCTTAATCTGGAGGCCACGATGGGGGCTTTGGTGACGGATGTTCTGGATGGCCCAGCGGGCGACGCAGGTATTTTGCCGGGCGATGTAATCACGACATTTGACGGGATCGAGGTCGAAAGCACGCGTGCGCTGGTGCGTATGGTTGGCGATGCCGACGTTGGCAAAGCGGTGCGCGTTGTCGTCATTCGTGACGGGAAAACGCAAACGTTTCTGGTTGATCTTGGACGCTTGGAAGAAGCGGTTTTGACTTCGGTAACGCCACCCGTTTCTGGCGACATTCCGGATTTTGATACGAACGGTCTGACGCTTGGGGCGCTAAGCGTCGAGAACCTGAACCAGTTTGGTTTGGGGGATTATACTGAAGGTGTCTTGATTCTCGACGTTGACGAGGCCTCGGTCGCCTTTGAAAAAGGTCTGCGTGCTGGTGATATCATTACGGAGATCGGGCAGCAGGCGGTCACCTCCACTTCCGATGTCGACGAGCGGATTGCGGCGGCGAAAGCCGGGGGGCGGACGTCTATCCTGTTGCTAGTGCACCGCAATGGCGACAAACGGTTTGTGGCACTGTCGCTGGTCGATTAGCCAAACAGAAAATCGTCAGCGCCCAGCAGGGTGCTGTCGAAACCTGTTAGTGCGATGTCGCTGTCACCGGCCCAACTTATTAACGTGTCGTTACTATCTTGTGTGATTGTCAGGTCGCTAAAACCTGCCAACCCATTAAGGACTATCAGGTCGATACCGTCGGTGAAATCCGCGATCTGGTCGTGCCCTTGATCTTCCGTGTTGAAGATAAAAAGGTCAGCGCCTTGATGGCCTTTCAGGAAATCCGAGCCATCGCCGCCTTCCAAAACATCATCACCGCGTCCGCCATAAAGCAGGTCGTTTCCGCTTCCCCCATATAGGTTATCGTTACCAGCACCGCCCCGAAGGGTGTCGTCGCCAGCCCCTGAAAACAGTTTATCATCACCCCGACCGCCCTTCGCGATACTGTTATCCGAGCCATCACCAAGCCGTAATATGTCATCCCCTGATTGCCCGCTTAGAAAGTTGGTTCCATCGGGGTCGATCAAAATATCGTCGCCCGTGCTGTCATCGAGGAATTTGATGTCTTTGATCATGATCTGCCAATCCTGTTAACTCAGTGTCTGAATACTTGGAGGGCGCCGATCAATATGCAAGCTGTTTCGTTTGGGCATTGGTTGCGGAACCATGGAACCATTGGCGCGAATAGGGCTGAAGGGCTGTCAGCGAGCGCCTGAGAGGCACTGGCGGCGAATATGGAGCAGAGGCCAAGCCATAAAAAGCGCGTCTTCCAACGCAATCCTATATGTTACACTTGGTTCTCCCGCCTTTTTTACTCAAACAATAAATACCTGTATCGCCAACGATACAGGAGCAGAAATTGGGAAATAAAGAAGAGCAGTGTGTCAATACTATAAGGCCAGAGAAGCCAACAGTCAGAGTAGCCTTAGAAAACCTATTTGCAACTTTATGGGATTTGGACTTGTGCTACAGCAAGCGTGACTTCAGCGTCTATTGGTTGGGAAAGTCACCGAGGTATTTTTCGACACTGCAGTCCGAGAATGGAAACGGTTCGTTTGAAGTTTTGCTACATGCAAAAGAAATGATCACATCAACTTTTAAGGATTTTGACGGAAGGGACTATCAATCGAACCAATACCTAATGCTGATGAACGTTCAGCATTCGCTTGATGCGCAGATTGAAGAAATGCAGCGTAATCTGATTGTTGAATGATCTCATCGAAATCGACTGAATACAGTGGTTATCGCTATGTAATCAGCAGTTATGTCGCCTTTTTCTGCTTTTACAATAAATAGGTATAGGCAACTATACGGAGCAGAAAATGAAGGAAAAAATTAGAGACCTATTGAAACGTGACAACCTGATGTTGAATGCAAGTTACCTTGTAGTTTTAGCTATTTGGTTTGCAGTAATCTTCCTGTTGGTGACGTAGGATGACTGATTCAAGAGAGGTATTAGTTCAAGCGTATGAACAATTATCCGACATGGATATATGTCAAGATGAAACCGAATTTCTAACGGATTGGTTGGAGGTTGCACCGGAGGACCATTGGATGCTTCCAAAAGGTAATAGGCATCTATTGTTTGCGGCGTTGTTTAGTTTGATGGGGAAGGTGGACAACCCATGGCTCCCATAATATATCATCAGAATTAGGATCAACGCCGAACAACGCTTGATAATCATCTGGTGATGATGCCAATAACTTTGCGATGCGATTGTAGTGATCCATTACAGCGTTAAGGGTGATTTTCAGATGTTCTTCGTCCCTGAAGGTTTCAACAACATCATCACCCCAAACAACTGGCAGCCATTCACTTGGCATGATCATTTCTGGGCAGACCAGCAAGCCAGCCACGAAGCCATCTAGCTCTGCAACGGTCATGCCATCATTCTCGATAGGCAGGTTATGCAGCAGAGTCGCGAGGGTGGCTAATTCTTCATCTGTGTGGGGCATAGGAAGCTCGTAAAGGGTTAATTCATATTAGAATGTTAGCTTACACAATTGCAATATTCAGAAAATACTATTGCCTAAAATGAAAGGCATCGAATATTAGGAAGACTGGAGTAATTTCTGTATTTACAATCTAATTGACGGGAAATTCTCTCCGCCAACGATATTTCTAAACCTATGTTTGTTGGGTAGCCCTACGGCGCTGACATCTGATTCGAGAATGAATTTACTCAACTCCAATTCCCGATGGGACTCCACGTTGTCGTATCGTTAACCGCGAAACAAAAATACCAACATCAACCCATGGGGGGCCAGTTCTCAAATTGGGACGTAAAATATGCCATTTAGCACGTTATAGCTTCACTTTTTTCCCTTTTAGTCACGCATCTGTGATCTATAGACGTCCACTGATGCAAAGCGTGTAGTTTGCTTTGCAAGTATTAGTTGGCCGCTTTCAAAAGCGGCTTGGTTTAGTAAATGGTGGGAGAAGTGACTGGTGTTTGGTTTTCTAAATGATGCAGGCGTGTGGTTAGTTGAATTGTTTCTAAATTTGAACTCAGACACGGTTTTGACCCTCTCAATACTTATGTTAATTTTTTACATGTTGATGTGGGAACTTTTGACTGAAGGTTTTCATTGGCGAATGACAAATCAGATGAACTGATTGGCTCAATCGAGACAATAGTTTCGCCTAATTTAAAAACCCAAGAACATTGAACCAATAGAAGTCTGCTTTCCAATTCGGCGTGATCGAATGCGTTGCCTAAATCATGATCGGATAATGCCTCATTGGAGGTCTACGAAACTTAAGTTCGGTTATACGCTTCTCAAACCTCAACTGTGCATATTTAAGCATAGCGGCTGGAGAACGTGGTAAAGTTCGTATGCAGACATTGGTCGGAGGAAAGAAGTATGTTGATAAGGCCGTGGAAAAGACTTTTCAGTCAGCAAAGGCATCTGCAATGAAAATGGGTGTTGATGACGTTCGGGCACTGCCTATCTGCCAGATTAAGAAGCCAGACGCATAACCATTCCGAGCCGAGTAAAGTTTCATGAATATCAACTCACCACGCCTGCAATCATGAACACTATCGTATTCACGCCCAATCAAAGGATAGAAAGTTTGGATAGGTCGTGGTGGCCCTACCCAGACCTTATCTATCTAAAGCCGGAAGATTAGCTTAGTTAGCGTTTTTCAGCACGTTCCAACCGAATGCGAGCACACCTAAAAGCACCAGAAGCTCTGAGATTGGTGCAAGTGGCACCATCGCGGCTTCGGTAATAATCTTGGCAAGCATCAGGAAGAGCAGTAAATTCACCATAACCGCGCCAACTAGGTGCAGCCAAAAATGAATACTGGCTAGTCGTCCCTCGGCCATAGCCGGATATGCCTTGT